>DATNRD010000311.1:0-5281 GCA_036703665.1 Candidatus Obscuribacterales bacterium | reverse complement strand
AACCAGTCGAGCTGGGGCAGGTCTTTGGAGCTGGGTGTCCTGCCGAGCTTGCGCAGCTCTGCGTGAGCCTCTTCCTTTTCCTTCAAGTCCTGCGGCTTTTCCTGTCCAACCCTGGCCAGGTCGGCAATTCCCGATTCGCTGCTGCCTTCGCTCGGGGTGTCGCGTATGACGTCGCTGAAGTCTTCGTCTTCGGGCGGCATAGTCGCATTCCATACCTACCTAGAGATATATCAATCCTACCTTATCGATGTGACCGGCTTGTCCCCAAGATGTGGCGATTTTGTCCCCGCTTGTTGCACATTAAGTTGCCTCAAGCTGGAAGGTAGTAGCCGCCCCGGGGGTGGAGGAGCTTCATAGCCTTCTCGAGCTGCTTGTTGTTTAAGTCGGTCAAGTACTCATCAAGGGAGACTTTGTACTTCTTTTTGAATTCCTCTTGCAACAGGTGTAACTCAGCCTCTGATTTGCCTTGCAGGGCGCGATAGACGGCTTCCGGATCATTCCAACCCTTCAAGGCCTTGTAAATATTGTCCGCATCACGCTGTATGTCGAAGCTGTGGTAGTTGTCGGCGAAGTCCACGTGAGCAACGGTGCCGCGGACTATGCCGTCGAGCACGCTGGCGAACACCTTCTGTTTGAGGGTGTCGATGCGGTGCGTGCCATTCTCTTTGTCCGCCTTTATGATGCCGGCGTACGCCGCGAGCAGCTCAGTCTGTGTTTGCTTGTCAATGACCCCGCCGTTGTTTGCTTTCGCTTCGTGCACCACCTGCTTCGTGAGGAACGCCAGCTGGCGATCGTACTCGGCGTCGCTCACGGGAGGATCACCAAAATTATGATTGAGTCTGAGTAGCTCCAGTTCCTTCTTATAGTCTGGTCTACCGTTCTTTCTCGCTTCGTAAGTTTCGGACTCCAGGGTCCTGATCGCATCCTGTGGGTCTTTGGTGGCCCTGAACAGCTCATGAATGTTCACGGGGTGATCCGTAGCCCGGCCCCACTGGTTGTTGATCTTGGCCTCGCCGGTTTTTGGATCGAAGTCCGTGATTACGACCACGTGTGGACCACCGGAGCCGCCGGCATTTCCACCTCTGGAATCCGTGAAGAACGGCTCTTGCCCTGTATTGACCTTGAGAATTACCGGCATCTTGCCGTCGGCCTTTGCCTTCTCCAGAGCTTGCTTCAATTGCTCCTCGTTCTGGAACGTGGTGACCTTACTGCGGTCGCCTGCAACATAGTCCGGGTCCGCCAGAAAGATACCGGATTCCAACGGCTTGGCCCCGCTTATCTCGTTGTATACATTGACGATATGGTCGTCGTTCA
Organism: Candidatus Obscuribacterales bacterium; assembly: GCA_036703665.1. Lineage (GTDB taxonomy): Bacteria > Cyanobacteriota > Vampirovibrionia > Obscuribacterales > Obscuribacteraceae > DATNRD01. The sequence continues at coordinate 3,967 of DATNRD010000311.1, read as the reverse complement.
TATAAGGCTGCATGACCGGCTGCCCGTTAGCATCTTTGATGGGTTCACCGGTCTTGGCGTCCACGAGCACTTCACCTGTTTCGTTGGGAGGACGCTGTCCCGGCGGTGTGTTGGGATCGATCTGGCGATACTCGACGCTGCCCGGTGGATAGGTTTTAACGCTGCCGTCCGCCTGCTTGACCTCGACCGGATGCATGTTGTGGCTTATGTTGACGGCCGCCACCTGGAAGAGCTGGCTGGCATAACTACGCTCCCCGTCTTTGGGAGGATTTCTGGATTCTTCGCCGTCTGCGGGATGCCTTTGCAGGCTTTCTTTGTTGATCTCAATTACCTTTGGCGGGTTGTCCCGAGTGGCGTACGAACCGGTGAGCGCCACATCGCTGATAAACTGCGCTGCGGCCGCTGGATTCTTCGCGAACATGCGGCTCTCGACCGTTGCCACATTGCATGTCGAATGCTTGCCCTGGTCGATGCTGGATGGAAAGGCAGCGTGGTGCAATATCTGCTCAGCCAGGACAGCCCTGTCTGCCGCCTTGATCGGCCAGTCAGGCGTATCCTTGGCCTCGAGCAGCCTGCCAATTTGCCGGAAAGTTTTCGCCAGCTCGTCCGGGGCCATCGGAGGCTTCGCCGAAGCGAGTCTGCGCTCCAGGGCCTCCATGTCCTGCTTCATGCGCTCTTTTGCCTCGGGACTCAAGTCTTTGGAGTTTTTGATATCTTTCTCCAGCTTTTCGCGCGCTGCTTTCACCTGGGGATTGTCGTGAAACTCTTTGACGCGTGCCGCATCGACCGGTTCCAGGGACTCCGGCGGCGGCTCCGCCGTTACCGGCAGTGGTGGGATGTCCATGGGGTTGCCCCCGTCCCGGGCCATCAACGCTTCCCGGGACAGGGCGGCTGAATCCCCTTTGGCGGCGTCCCTCGCCATCGCTGACGGTGCGTCCTGCCGGGCTTCCGGCGTGCCGAAGGAGCCTGCATCCCTGCTGTCGGATGCACCCATCTTGCCGCCGCCGGCGCCGCCCTCACCGCCCTTTACGAGAGCATGCATCTTGCCGGCTTCCATCGCCTTAGCGAACTCCTCTATCGGTACCCCTTCTCCCCTCGGATAGCTGTGATCCTTACCGCCGGCGGGGTTCTCGTAATAGACTTTGCCGTTTTCGATTTTCGTGATGACCACGGCATGGTTGGCCTCAGAGCGATTCATGCCGCTGAAGTCCTTGGCAGCCTCCAGGTTGATGCCAACCTGCAGGGGAGGACCGCCGTTCTTGTCATAGGCTTTCTGCAGGTCGGCTGGTGTGTGGATTGGCTCCTTCGTCGCGCCGAACTTATCGCCTGGAACAATCATGTTGAGGATTTCCGCCTGCTTTTCGGCCTTGAAACCCGTGAATTCCTTGATTGTCGGCGGGTTGGTGCTCGTATCGACGACGCGCTCTCCCAGATCGGTGGAGGCCGTCACTCCCGAAGGACGCGGCTGCAGTCGGGGATCTCCAGGCGGATAGGAATGGTACTCCTGGTTCTTGTCCAGCCCAAGCTGCACGGCCGCGTTCTGGAAGAGCTCACTGGAGTAGCTTCTTTGTCCGAATGCGTCGCTCTTGGGTGAGAGCTTGTCGCCGTCCGCCTGCACCTCGACAGTCTTGCTGCCCGGCGGAGGCGTCGTGTACTTGCCGTCGGTGGCTAATCTGGCCACCATGTCTGCGTAGACCTCCGGATGCGTGCGAGCCAGCGTCTGCTCGGCGGAGGCCACCGTGCAGGTCATGTTGTCGCCCTGCTTTATGGACTCGGGATGGGCAATCTGGTGCGCGAGCGACACTACCAGTTCGCGAGCCTGATCTCCGGTGAGTTTGATCTTGTCGCCGGGGTGCTCGTCGTTTCTGGCAATCTTATCCAGGGCCTCGTATACCTTCTTCCTCTGCGCTTCCGGCAGTTTGTCGATGTCGGCAAGGTCTTGCCTCAGCTGATGCTGCTGTTCCGGACTCAGGTGTTTGAACTTGTTCAGCAGCTTGTCGCCCTCGGACTCCACGGGGTTGCCGCTCTTGTCGAGCAAACGCTCGGTTCCGTCGGCCTTTCGCTCGACGACGTGCTCTTTGCCGCGCTCGACTTTATAGGTCCCGTCCTCGCTGGGTCCTTCAATTACCTTGACCTTCTCCACCACCTTGCCCTGCCCGTCGGTGACAGTCGCCTCCATACCGGACGGACCCTTCTTGAACGTGGTTTTCTCGCCGTCCGAGTTGGTGATTTCGATAACTTTGCCGGACTGATCCTTTCTAATCTCTGTGCCGTCTGCCCTGATCTCGGCTGTCGACTTGTCCGCCGCTTTGAACCCGCCCTTGCCGTCGGGCTCCATTCTGCCGGTCAACTTCAGCCCATCGCCGCTCGGCTCTACACTCTGATACTTGACCACGCTGTCGCCGGTCTTGACGGTTGCAGTACCATCGGCATTTTTCTCGATAGTGGTGACATGGTTATGGTCGTCCCGTACCTCGTAGCCTTTTACCGCGCCGCCGTCTATGTCTTTCACTTCGCTTACGTGTGAGCCCGGCTTGGTAACGGTTTCAGTACCCTTATCATGGTCGAATTTATGAACAGTGCCGTCGGCGTCGATCTGCGAGCGGACCTTTTGCTGGCCCAAGAAGTCCTTCTCGACAAAGCTACCGTCTTTGCCGATGGTCGTGATGCCTTGCTCGGTCTTCATCGTTACCTTCCCGTCGGCATCGACGGACAGCTCATTGAGTTTTGCCGCTGGGTTTGCAGGATTGACGAAATCGCCTTTGCTGTTTTTCTCGAAGGTGACCGGTTGACTGCCTTCGAAGGTAATGGTTATTGCCTTGGGCTTGCCGTCGTCACCATAAGTGATGTCATACTTCTGTCCGTCCGGGAGCTTGTACTGTGTCAGCCGGCCCTGGTCATCGACGGTGACTTCCGGTTTGGAAGTAAGACCTTTACCGGTGTCCCTGGAGCGGTCGCCGACCGCGCCCATCTCGCTACCCGGCTCCCCCGGAGCTGCAGGACGTGCCAGACCGATGGGGCGCTCGCGACTTTCGTGGACAATGCCGGCTATGTCCTCGGGAGAAAGCTCGCCGCCGGGCAGCCTGCCGGTCACGGGATCCGCCGCCATTATGGGAGCGTCGTAGCCCTGGTCTGGCAGTAGGCCTTGAGGGACTCCTCGGGTGAGCGGGTCCATGGCCAGGATGGGACCGTCGTCGGCGTGGCCGAGACCAACGCGTTTGTCGCCGATCTTGGCGACAAGCCCGCCTCCTTCCGTAAGCTCGAGGTCGATACGGGGCAGGTCTACAGAGCTGGGCGTTTCGTAGTTCTTGCGGGCAATCTCGTGCTGGGAGTCCTTCTCTTCCTGTCCGGCATCCTTGACCTGCCCGTCTCTGGCTAGCTGGGCTACCCCAGCTTCGCTACTGTCGCTGGGAGCTTCAACAACGTCTCGCGGCAGGTCCTCGTCTTCGAACGACATAATTGCCCTCAGGCGCTGGAACCGCTGTCCCCCAGATTCCTGACTGGCCGGACGGACGTTTTAGGAGGCGGCCAGCAGTGTGTTATTCCTAATCTTACTCTCCGAGCCGTGATGGCAGTCCGGCATCCGTTGCTCCTCCGCCCCGTGAGACCCGGATAGTGCCGGGGCTTTCGGGTCAGTGCCTGACGGCTGCGGTCGTTAAGAGTCGATGCGGGCACGGCAGGGCGTAAGCCGGCTACTATTTCTTGGCTGCATCTACGTCTTTGATGCCTTTTGCAACCGCTTCCTTGATCTTTTTCGCCCTTTCCTGATCGGCTGGATTCTGGCTTTCGGACAGTTTTTTCACCATGAGCGAAACTTGCTTGGTGGCAGCTTGATATTCAGGATCGTTAGCTGCGTCTTTGCCTGAGTCTTTCAGGCGCTGGTAACGCTCGATCGTCAGCTCGATGATCTTCTTGTCGTAATCGGCGTCGCTAATTTGCCCCTGCTGCTTCTTGAGACGCAGCAGCT
>DATNRD010000310.1:0-6729 GCA_036703665.1 Candidatus Obscuribacterales bacterium | reverse complement strand
AGGGGCCGGCCCGTCGCCGACCCTGACCGTTTCGTGAGACGCGCGCTGCAAGCCGCCTGTTCTTGCCAGATCATCCGCGGCATTATCCGCGCCGCGCGCCGCCCCGCTCCAGATCTTCCCGGCACCCCAGCCGATTGGCTTGGCGGCCAGAGTAAAGGCAGCGCCGCCGAATGCCCCGAAAGCGGCAGAGGTGGTGCTGACCTGCATGAACTGCTCGAAGTCCTTGGCCGTGAATCCCGCTCGCACCAGCCCAGATGCATAGGCGCCACCGGCGCCAGCCAGAGCGTTGTCCGCTACTTCCGTAGCTATGTTCTTCAGCCACTTGGTGCTCTCTTCCTTTACTGTTCTCGTCAGGCTCTGCTTCAGCATCTGCTCGAGAGCTTCCGCTTCGCCTTCTTTGGCATACTTGACGGCCAGTGCCTTGATTGCATCGTCGGTGACGCCCTTGGCTTTGGCTTGCAGTCCTTTGACTACCAGCTCCGCAGCTTCCTTTTTGAAGGCTGCCTCCGCGCCTTCGCGCAACAGAGCTTTGCCACCGGCCTCCACTGTTTCTTGAGCTGCCTTGAGCCCTGCTGTCCTGCCGGCAGCGAGCATGCCCCCACCCCAGAGAGACGTGGCGCCATCGATAAATCCGGTGCCCCCGTCAAGCAGCACCTGGCTGCTGGTCCAGTCGTAGTCCGCGCCCATGATCAGACCCTTGGTGCCAACCTTGAAAGCGGCACCAGCCAGTCCTGTGTAGGCGAGCAACGAGAGACTGACGCCTCCTGTGAAAAATGCACCGGCCACAGCAGCTGCCGCGATGGTCGTATCGACGATGGCATCGGCCATGGCTTCCTTCGACTCGCTGTGAAGGTCGATGGACTTGTAGAGCTGGTCGGCATAGTCCCTGACCTTGTCTGGCTCCATCACCATGGCGCGCGCCAGGGCATTGCGGTCGTCGTCCATCTGGAAGCCGGTGCCGTCCCATATCGCGTCGACAAGCGCGCTTCCAAAGCCGCTGCGGCTAAGGCTGGCCTGCTCCTGCGCAAACAGGAACTCCTCGCGGGCGGAGCGTTGATGGAGCTGGCGCTGAACCTCGCGCAGGTCCTTTCCACCAAGCTCGTCGATGAGGCTTGCCGCCAGATCCTGCCCGTACTTGCGCGCGTACTCGGTTTTTATCTGGTCGAGCTTGAACTTTATGGCCTCGTCTATTTCGGCCTCGCTGAGACCCTGCGCCTTGTAGGTGTCCCGGTTTCTTATCTCGGCAAAGACCTGCTTGATCTCCTCTTCGCTGGTGCCGGCGCCGACCATGTAGGAGCGCAATTTGTCCTCGGGGCGCATCTCTCCCTGTGTCATGCTGAAGATGGCGATCTGCCGTTCTTCCTTGCTCAAATGCCCCAGTACGCGCTCCTGGAATGCAGTATCAGTCAGGATACGCTGCTTCTCCTGGTCGCTGGCGTTCTGAATATCCCTGTATGAGCCCTGCTCATCGTCGTCGAAGACCCCGCGGTTGAGCTCCATCTGAAGCTCGACCGACAGCTTGCCGTCCCGGATAAGCGGAGCAGCGTAGCGCTCGTAGTCGCTCGGTCCCATGGCTCTTCGAGCCGCGTCCTTGAACTGCTCGGCGTAGCGCCTGTCCTCTTCGGTTTGGGGATTGGCGAGCCTTTGCTGCAAGGCCGGGTCTTTCTTGAAAGCCTCCTGAATGTCCCGTATCACCTGCGCCTCGTCAGCGTCGACATAGGAGGCTTGCAGGTTCAGCTTGTCCATAATGGACATTTCTGGCTTTTCGCCTTTCTCGACTTTCGCAAGCAGACCGAAGGCGACCGGCTGCTCGTCAGGATCCAGGCAGCTCCTCAACTTAGCATCGAGCTTGTCCTTGAAACCATCGGTGTTGTTGCGATAGGCCTCTTGCTCGGCCTTTGTCATGTTCTCGATGGCGCGATAGATGTTGTCTTCCTTGTTGTTGTACCAGCGGATGTTGTCCTCGATGGCATCGAGGATCGGGCGGCGGTTCTGCTGGCTTGCCTCGAAGGTCTCCGCCTTGGCTTTCTGATCGATGATGGCCAGCACGCGAGCACGTTCCTCGTCGTTGAGGTAAGTCTTCAGGACTTCGTCTATGCGCCCGCGGTAGGAGGGATCGTTTTTCAGCCGCTGCCAGTCCTGTTCGCCCATGTTCTCGACGCTGGAGATGACATCGTGCATGCTGCTGTCGTAGATGTGCCCGCGATGATCGGCCAGCCTGCTGACGAGCGATCCGCCCTTGACTGCAATCATGTCCTCCCATTTGGCAAACTCGTTCACCTGCGAGTCGCCGGAGAACCACTTGCCCGCTGCGTCCCTGAGAGCCGAAGAAACGTTGTTGTAATAGGCAAGGGCCTTGTCCTTCTGCTCTTGCGTGACATCGGCAGGAACGCTTTCACCGGCAGCAATCTTCTTGCCCAGCATGTAGTCCTGGCGTTCCTTGTCCGACATCTTGGCCAGCGACTGCTCGATCGCCTGCTCGTTGTCGCCCAGCCAGCTCGTGTTGTCTCTGACCTGCGTGGCTACACTCAGCTTGCCGAACTCGGCGTAGTCCCTGACGTGCTGAAGCTCCGTGTCGGTAACGTTTCCGGTGGCACCGAATGTGAAGGCGTGATACCAGTGCCCTTCGAAGGCGTCCTTCATCTTCTGCTGGCCTTCTGCCGTCGCAAAGTAATCGCGTGCCTCTTTGGGAGCCCTCCGCATGATCTCCTGGAACATCGTGGCATCGCCGTTTTCGCAGGCGCGCCTGGCAAGGAACAAAGCCTCGTCCGCGGTGCGCTGATCGTGCCCCTTCAGGTAGATGCGGCAGGCTTCCTTTGTTTTCTCAGATAGATCCGGGTTGTTCAGCACCGCATCGTGCAGGCTCTGACCATAACGCTCCCTGTACTGCCTGTCCGCCTCTGCGATCTCGGCAGCGCTCATTGTCTCGAGCGTGTCCCGCACCACACGCTCGCACTCCTTGTCGGAGCGTCCTTCCCAGAACTGTCCTCTCTCTACGAGGGCGACTCGAATCGTCCCGGCGTTGTCGGCGCCGTCGCCCTTCTTCAGCAAAGCCAGCGCCTTTTCGAGATCGTGCCCCTCCATCTCGTCGCGGGCTTCCTGCTCGATGGACCTACCATACTTGCGCTGATAGATCTCCTCCATCATCTGGCGCTGGCGCACCGACTTGCCTTCCAGCGCGCCGTGGAACTGGGACTCGTTGGTGCCGCCCTCGGTTATGCTCCAGTAAGTCGCGTCGTTGATGGCCTTGCAGGCCGCCTCCATCTCGGCGTAGTTGACGTCTTCCCTTGAGCCGTCTGGTTTTCGCCAGGATCTGTTGCCGCCTGAGTCTTCCTGATAGTAAGTCCCGTCCTTTTCGACTTTGACCGTGCCCCGCCAGACCGAGCCGTCCCCCTGCTTGGTCCAGGTATTGCCATCTCTGGTTTCCCAGATCTGCCCGTTGTCGTTCAGCTTGACGATCTGCCCCTGGGGACCGTATTCGTAGCTACGCTTGTGTCCCTTGGCATCGACCGTCTCCACTATCTGGCCCTTCGCGTTCTCCAGGCGTGTTGCACCGGAGCGCTCGCGGTAGAGCGTGTTGCCGTCGAGTTGCTTTATGACCAGTCCTTTCGCGTCCGTGTAGGCGTACTGCCCGTCCCTGGTGACAAAGACCTGCCCGCTCCACTTGTCGCCCTTGTCGGACGTCCAGTTCTGGCCGTCGGTGGTCTTCCAGACCTTGCCGCCTTCCCTGACCTCGTTCACCTTTCCGTCGGCGCCGTAGCCGAAGCTCCTTACGTTGCCGGCGGCGTCTCTCGTGGTGAGAACCTGACCCTTCTCGTTGATGGTTACGGCGCTGCCGTCTTTGTTCTTGAGCTCAAAGCCTGCAGCCTTGCCGCTCTCATCGTACTTGACTATGGTCGACTGCCCTTCCGCGCTTTCGGCTTTGACCAGCTTGTTGTTCCGGTCGTAGACGGCGCTGCGCCCATCCGGCAAATGGATCGTCTTGTTGCCCGTCTCCTGGCTCCTCTCCTCGTAAGTGCCATCGGGCCGAACCGCAACTGTACCCTTCCAGGTCTTGTCGCTGCCTTCTTTGCGCCAGTTTTGCCCGTCGGTGGTTGTCCAGGTCCCGTTTTGCGAATCGACGACTTTGCTGATCTTGCCGTCGGTTCCGTACTCGAATGCCCTGCTCTTGCCGTTGGCGGCGACAGATTCAACAACGCGCCCCTGTCCGTCCCTGGTCAGGCTGGCACCATCCGGCCTGACCAGACGCTCACGGCCGTCCTCGTGACGTTCCCGGTACATGCCGTTATCGGTAACGTCGACCCGGAAGCTCCTTTTCTCGCCGTTTCCCTCGCGCGTCCAGGAAACCCCGTCCTTGCTCGTCCAAACACCTCCCGTGGGTTCGGTGATTTTGGTCATGCGCCCTTCGCCGTCGTACTCGAACTTGCGGGAAGCGCCCTTGCTGTCGCGGATCTCGGTGACCTGTCCCTGCTTGTTTTTGACAACCGTGCTGCCGTCAGGGTTCTCGCGCTCGAGCCTGTAATTGCCCTTTGTGTCGCTTATTTCCTTCCAGCCGTCAGTGCGGCGAACGGTCTCCGCTCCGGAGGCAGACTTCTCTCTGTAAGCGCCGTCCTTGTCGACTGACACCGTGCCCTGCCATTTCTCCGTACCGGGGTGCTTGGACCAGTTCTTGCCGTCGGTGCTGGTCCAGAGCGTGCCGTTGGGCTCGCGAACAGAGTTGATGTTGCCGTTGGCATCGTAATTGAAACGCCTCTCCTTGCCGTCCGCATACTTGACGGACTCCACCTGTCCCCTGGAATTGCGGGTGATCTGCGTTCCATCCAATCGGAAGGTGACCTCCTGGCCTCTGGCGTTGGTCACGCTGTACGAGCCGTCCGGTCCTACCTTGGCCTCGCCCCCGCGTGTCTCCCTGGAGCCGCGCTTTTGCCAGTGCTTGCCGTCGTTTGTTTCCCAGATGGAGCCATCCGGCTCCATGATTTTGTTGAGTTGTCCCTGTGCGTCATAGCCGAAGGAGCGCTTTTGCCCTTTGGCGTCGGTCGTATCCGTAACCTGTCCCTTCTCATTGAAAGCAACTGCCGAGCCATCGTTGGCTGTACGGGTCAGCTCGCGGCCTTTCACCAGCAGCGACACGGAACCGTCCGCATTACGCCTGACCTCGCGTTCCCGATCCCCGTGGAAACTGTATGAGCCGTCGTGTCCTATGCTCAGGCGACCGGTCACTTTTGCGTCCGCGCCGGTCATCACAAAGGTGCGCCCATCGCGGGAGGTCCACTCGGTGCCGCCCGACTCGAAGATGCGGGTCACCTTGCCCTCGTCCGACCTCTCGAACCGCCTGATCTCGCCCCTGGCCGTCTGCACCTGCGAGATGCGTCCCTTCTCGTCGTACGAGACACGGGAGCCGTCGGGGAACTCCTGGCTTGCCAGGCGCCCGTCCTTCTCGAGGAACTGGATTCTGCCATCGGTGGTGGCGATTCTCTTTCTTCCGCTCTCTAAACCGGTCTCCTCGTAGGTGCCGTCGGCCTTTACTGCCACCGTCCCCTTCCAGATTGCTTTCGTGTCCTGCCTGGTCCAGCTTTGCCCGTCGCCAGTCGTCCACACAACTCCGGCAGCGTCCGTGAGTTTGTTGATCTTTCCATCCGGCCCGTACTCGAAGGAACGCTTTTTGCCATCGGCCGTCGTCACATCGGTGATGCGCCCCTCGGCATCCCTGCGAATCAACGAACCGTCGAGATTGCAGACCTTTTCGCGACCGCTGGAGCCCTTTTCTGTGTAGGTTCCATCTGCGTCTATCTTGAGCGTCCCGGCCCACTTTTCGCCCTTTTCATTGGTCCAATTGACACCGTCCTGGCTCTTCCAGGTACCGGTGTTGTCTTTCATCTCGACCAACTTGCCGTCAGGCCCGTACTTCAACTCGCGCGTCTGCCCGTTGCCATAGGCGACTTTCGTGACGCGGCCGTGTTCATCGATTTCAACCTTGGCCTTCAGTCTGGGGCTGTCGTCGCCGTAGGCACCATCAATGGTGACGCCGGGAAGGTGCTGCTCGCCGGTTTCGCGACGTTTGCCGCCGCTGACCGCGCCTTTGCCTTCGGCCTTTTCGGCATCGCGCACCACCTCGCGAAGCTTCTCTTCGGCCTCCTTGCCCTCGCCTTTCTTATCTGGTTTTTCAGCGACGTTTTCCTTCTCACGGCCAGTATCGGTCGCAGGCATAGATCTATTTCAACCCACCCTTAGTAAATAAAGCGGACTACAAACAGCCCCCCGGCATGCTCGGATATATCCGCAGCCCCTTGAAACCTGGACACCCCACTGTGCTTTATACCCATGGCGGTCAGGAAGCTCCCCTTTATGGGTCACGCCTTTCGGTTAATTCGGCGGCCCGGCTTCGGGAACATATTCAGTGACAGCCGTTAGACTTCCGCGATCAGCACAGCCGATGCGCTTCGCGCATCGTGCCGCCCCCGGGGGATTCGCCTACGCACTTCAGCGAACATGTACGGCTTCGAGCTGGTGCTACTATCCATTGTCGTACCAGGCGGCAAAAAAATGAATTGGAAGCGGCGGGGGCCGCGGACGCGCCTGTGCAACGTCCGCGGCCCCACACCATATTTTCAGTCGGAGGAACGTCCGCCGGCTACCGGCTGTCTACCGGTGCCAGTGGTGGCAGTGCCCGTTGTGCCAGTGGTGGCAGTGCCGGGGCGGCAGCGGGCGCGGGTGGTGGTGGTGCGGCGG
>DATNRD010000309.1:0-3251 GCA_036703665.1 Candidatus Obscuribacterales bacterium | reverse complement strand
AGCATGTCGCTGTAACCCTGAAGGATGGGGATGGACTCCCGCCTGTGCAAGAGGGACTCCCGGGACAGAACGTTCAAGGCCGCCGTGTAATGCTCGTCTGCCTCCCGGTAATTCTTGAGCCGGGCCAAGACCGTCCCCAGGCGCGCATGACAGAGCGCCAGATTGTGAGGCTGCGCGCTCTGCATGTTTTCCCACTGTGCCAGGGCTTTGCTGTAAACTCGCTCGGCGTCGGACAATCTCCCCTGCTGCCTGTAGAGATCGCCAAGCCTGCTGGCGGCCAGGGCAAAGTCGAGCGATTCACCCTGGTAGTGCGCCTCGAACACCGAAAGAGACTTCTCGTATGCTTGCTCTGCTTCAGCCAGTTTCCCTTCGCGGGCGTAGATGTCCGCCAGGTTGCTGAGCGGGACGGCCAGGTCCTGGTACTCCTGTCCGAACTCCTTTTCGAGAAAAGCCAGCGCGCTCTTGTAGCACTCTTGCGCCTGCTTGTACTGACCGTCCAGGTAGTAGCAATCGCCCAGGTTCAGCCGCAATTGCGCCACCGGAGCCGATTCACCCCCACCGTGCATGGCCAATATGGCAATCGACTTTTTGAAGGCTTCGATAGCATCGGTGTAGTGCTGTTCACGCTTGTAGAATTGCCCCATCTTCGCCCACTTGCTGGCCAGCACGTCAGGTTTGTCCTGTGCGCGCTCCTGGTGCAAGAGCAGGAAGAACCTCAGACCCATCTCCTTTATCTTGAATTCGCTCGCATCCAGCGGCGCCTCAGTCACCGGTTTGCGCCAGGCACCTTCGCCGGTCGAATCCGCCAGGGAGCGGTAGGCGCCGGCAACGGCCCAGGATGCTATGAGACCGAACAAGACCACCAGGCACACCAGAATCACGACCGCCTTGCGCGGAGGCTTGCGCGCCGCCCGTCTGGCCTGAAATCCCCGCAAGATGGTTTCGGCCCTGCCCAGCCAGCCGGTGTCACGGCCGGAGCGCAAGAGCTCCAGGTCATCCTCCAACTCCTTCATCGATTGATAGCGCTGCTCCGGTGTCTTGGCCAGGGCCTTGAAAATAACCATTTCCAGGCGCTCACGCACACGCGCCTCACACTTCAGGCCAGCCAGCCCCTGAGGTGTCTCGTTCATGTGCTTGAACATGGTATCGAGCGTATGCGCGCCCACTAACGGCGGCTTGCCGGTCAGCGTCTCATACATGAGGCAGCCGAAGGAGTAGATGTCGGAGCGCGCATCGAGTTTCAGTCCCATGCACTGCTCAGGACTCATGTAAAACGGGCTGCCGAATATCTCCCCGGTCTGCGTGAGCTTCTGAAACTCCTCGCCCTCCTGGGGGAGCACCTTGGCGATACCGAAGTCGACAATTTTGACCGATTCAGTGCCGCTGTCGGTGGAAACGAGCATGATATTGCTGGGCTTGAGATCGCGGTGTATGACTCCTTTGCGGTGGGCTTCGCCCAGGGCACTGCAGGCCGGCACGAAGATGTCGAGTGCCCGCTGCACATCGAGCGCCCCCTTTTCCCTCAGCGCCTCGGCCAGCGACTGTCCGTGCAGCAGGTCCATAACCAGGTAAGGCAGCCCGTGCTCCGATACACCGAAGTCGTAAACCGTGATTACATTCGGGTGGCTCAGGCAGCTGGCTGCTTCCGCTTCCTGCTGAAAGCGCTTGAGGCTCTGTGGGTTGAGCACGAGCTGCGGGAGCAAAACCTTTATGGCGACGGCCTTTTTCATGAGCAGGTGGCGAGCTTTGTATACGACGCTCATGCCGCCCCGCCCAAGCACGGCCAGGATCTCGTACTTGTCCGCCAGCACGGTCCCCACAAGCGATTCCGCCTTCCAGCCCTCGGGCGCCAGGGCAGCAGCCTTGGCTCTGTCGCCTGTCGGTACGGTGGCGGCCAGGTCCGGGCTGGTGCCGCTCCAGTCCGTCCCGGCAGTCTCAACAGAACGACTGCCGGGGCCGGCCTGCCCCGGGGACGCCGTCATGCCCTGCGGACCAGGACCTGGGTTCGTCTCCGGACATGCCGGCTTACTGTCCCGGTCGGATTTTTCCTCCCGCGACTCGGAGCCTTCCACACCATCGAGTTGCGCCATGCAAGGCTGGACTATAATAGGCTTCTGAGAACGTAACTGGCGTTACCAACACTGTCTCAGGCTATCACAAAAATCGACCGTCGGGTACGATTAGCCCCCCGCTGGCAAGGGAATGTACTGCTATTGGAATGCAAGCGACTGGAGGTCAAGTCTCAGATGCAAAGAAACCGGCATAGCCTCTTCCTGTCCGTGGTGGCGGTCGCGGTCGCCTTTTTCGGAATGGCGTGCGGGGCGGCGCTGGCCCAGGAGGATGGATGGCTGCTGCAGCAGAACACCACATATAGTGGCGCCCAGTCAATTTATATCAGCCCCACAAGGGGCGGGAAGCTCAACACAAAAGGGTTCTCAACTTATATCGCCGCGCCGAGCTGGCAGGTGATTATGACAAACGACCGGGCGCGCAGCTACTGCTCCATGAGCTTTAATGAGTGGACGAAGAAGTTCGGCAAAGAGCAGCCCGATCCCAACTCCTACAATATCCGGCGCGGGGCGACCGGCACCATCGCCGGCATGCGCTGCGTTCAGTATTTCGTTGATCAGAAGCTGCCGGACGGAAGGATGGCCCCTACCTTCGAATTCTGGATGTGCCACGACATCACCCTGCCCTCACACTTGAACTACGCGGCAACCAAACTGGCCGGCATTCCCAACATTCAAGGAATCGCTCTCAGGGTAATCAGGTACAACTACCGCACCGGCAGCCGCAGCACGACCGTGGATACGACCTCGTGCCAGCGAGTCAAGATCGCGGCCAACATGCTTGCGCCGCCGCCCGGCTTCCAGCGCGTTGCCGACGAAATGGATCTGGTCATGGCCGACGACAGCGGCGAGATGGCGGAAGTCCTGAATTCTCTCCAGGGCGGGCAGGCAGCGCGCCCTCGCTAGATTCTCGCGAAAACTGCATGCAACTACAGGTAGTGGCAAGGTCGTGAGGCGGGTGAGGGCAATCGAGTTCTTCTCAGGCATCGGCGCTTTTGCCGAGGCGGCGCGCGCATTGCCGATCGATGTTATTGCCGCCTTCGATCAGAGCCAGGCGGCCAACACCGTGTACCGGGCCAACTTCGGGCTTACGCCGCGCTCGCGGAATCTCGATTCGATCGAAGCCAGCGAGCTGCCGGAAGCCGGGCTGTGGTGGATGAGCCCGCCGTGCACACCGTTCAG
>DATNRD010000308.1:0-3638 GCA_036703665.1 Candidatus Obscuribacterales bacterium | reverse complement strand
GAGCTGGCGGGAAAGCGTAGCAATCATCTCTTCGGCCTTGGAGATGCGCACCAGGCGCGGGTCCTCTGCGGACTCCCCGGCGGAAGCAGACCCGCTTGCCGGGTGGTGAGGAACCAACGCAGCCAGCGCCGGCGGGTGATTGTCCTCACCCAGGGCCGAGAGCGCCACATCGATCATAAGCGATTGCCCGCTGGCGCTGCGAGCAACCATACCGCGGACGGCCAGCGGTCCGCCGCCACCGCGAATTTCCCTTACGGCCGAGGCCAGGCGCTGGCCGTCCGAGCTGCCGAAGAGCTCAAACAGGCACATTCCTGCCAGCTCGTCGCCGGAAAAGCCGAGGATCTTGCTGCAAGCGCGGTTGGCACGCAGGATGCGACCGGAATCCTGCTCGAGAAGCAAAAGCGGCAGCTGGGCGTCGCGAACCAGCCTGCCCTCGAGCTCCTTGTCCTCGAGCAACCGGAAGTGCACTATGCCCAGGGCCAGCTGGTCGGCAACCGCCTCGCTCAGCTCCAGCAGCTCATCGGAGAGCGCCCGCGATTCCTGGCAGTAATGTACGGTCATGCAGCCGATCAGCCTGTCGTCGAATACCAGCGGAAAGGCAACCAGCGATTTGCTGTGGCTGTCCTCGATGAAGCGCTCGAAAACCGGCGCGGCGTCCGTCTCTGCGTTGCCCGGCCGGATCTCCTTGAGCGGCACTGGTCGCCCGGCCGCCAGCAGCCGGTACCATTCAGAGTTTGTCCGCAACTGATACCGTTTTCGCCCGAGCGGCTTGAAAGGCTCGCGGAAAAATTCAGCAGCCAGTTCCAGGTCCTGCTTGCTTGCATCAAGGACCAGCACCGCGCAGCGATCCAGCTCGAAGCTTCGCCCCAGCGTGTCGACGGAAGCCTTCAGCATCGGCTTCAGCTGCCTGGAACTGCGAATGTGTCCGGCAATCTGGTGAAGTATTCTGAAAATGCCCAGCTGGGGCAGATTCGCGTACATCGTCTGCAACCAACAGAACCTGTGCTCCCATCCCGGGAGCCTTGCCATACAGCCTGTAAACCGGACGGTCCGTCACCGCCGGTCATGAACCTCTAAAAGCCCAATCGCACGCTTGCCGGATGCCGGCATGCTACCAGTCTATCCCTATCTCCCGGCCATGGAAAGCCTGTAGGTGGTTAGCCAGGGAAAAGATCAGAAAAAGTAAACGATATAAGGTTCGCCCGAATGTCTTACCGATACTGAAGGGCCGGAGCTAATCCGTCCAGGCCCGATCATCGGCCGCTCGGAAATTGCCCGGCTACCGCCAGCGAAAATTTAATCTGGTTTTGTGGTTGCCAAAATCTTGATTTCTTCGTCAAAGGCTAACAGGGCGGGCAACCGGTTCACTTCTTCTTGACAGGCTTCTGTTATAGAATTAATATATCTTCACATTCTCATCATCGGAATCACGTCGATGGACTCGCGCTCTAGAAACAATCTCAAAAAGCAATTCGGCAAGCGACTGGTCGAGGCAGCCATGAAGTGTCCAACACTGGTGGAAGACCTCGAGCGCATCCGTTCGGAAGGGGTGAAGATTCGAGTCGTCGACGGTCCCTGCCGGGCGTATTATGACCGGCGCCGGCGGACCATTTACATCGGCAAGTGGTGCCCACGCAACTACAAACTGATCAGCATCGCGCACGAGTTCGTGCATGCCCTGGTCAGGCCGACCATCGACCCCGTGCCGGGAAGCACGGGGCGGCAAGAGTTCATCGACCGCTGCCTGGATGAAGAGACTGAGGCGATTGTGCACGAGATCTTGATTGTCAAGGAGCTCATAAAAGCTGGAATCAAGGTCGATCCCAAAGAGCTCGACTGGCTGAAGCGCTATCGCCGCGGGGGGCGCAAGGCCATTCGCAAGGCGCTGGAGAAGACCATCACTTCAACGACCGGTGAAGACTACCCTGAATACTACGGCAGCTGGTACGACGAGATGATTCCACCTACCAAGCGGCTGCCGTAAGGCAAGCTCCACCTGAGGAAAACCAGAGGCAGCCAGCAGCCTCCCCCGGGAAACCCATATACAGGCAATCCCCTTATCAGAGCGGCAAGCCTCGGCGCTGTCTTGCTTCACTCGCTGTAGGCCAGGGTGTGGTGTTCGAATTCCGGCTCATGCTCATCCACTGAGAATGGTTCCGAAGTGAGCGGCCTGGCGTCCGGGACAAGCTGACGAAGCTGCTCGGCAACGAACTTGGCCTCGGCCACCCTGGCGTGCAGGTGAATGGTTTGAAAATCCAGCCTGACCTGAGAACCATCCACGGCCGTGACGCTGCGGTGGCGAATCAGGCTGTCGGCTTGATTTAGTATGCTGCGCGCATCCTTGAGAATTGCCCGGCTGTGCGTGTGCGGCAGAAGATTGCCGTTGCCGTCATAGACCCGGTCCACAAACACCTCACCAGCCACCCGAATGCCGGCCCGCTCGCCGGCAGTGAGCAGATTCGGGCCGGCTGGTCCAATCAAAACCAGCCACTTGTCGAACTCGGCGATTGCCCTGGCTACGGTTACGGCAACCCGCACATCATGCGAGATTTGGCGGTATAGGAAACCGTGAGGACGCACCTGGGTTATCTCTATACCAAAGGTCTTGGTCAACCCGCCCAGCGCCCCCAACTGGTAGAGGATCGAGGCCCTCAGCTCTGTCGAGGACAGGTGCAGCTCTCGCCTGCCGAAGCCGGCCACGTCAGGCAGGCCGATGTGAGCACCGATGGCCAGACCGTAGTAGCGCGCTTCTTCCAGGGCCTCCTCCATAAGGGCTGGATCCCCGGCATGCGCTCCGCAAGCGATGTTGGCGGACGTCACAAAGGGCAGCAGGTCGGACTCGCCCTCTATGCGGTAAGGGCCAAAGCCCTCCCCGAGATTGGTGTTGATGTCCAGACCATGCGGCAGGAAGATTTTGGCTGATCTCGCCTGATGAAGCGGCTGAACTTGCTCTCGCCCGCGAGGGCGCTGTGTTCTTTGTCGGCGCATTTGCTCACCCATTAAACTATAATCCCGGGACGCTCCAACAGCGCTTCCGCGCTGCTGTGCGGCGACCGGGTTGCGGCTCCTTGTCGCGCGTCAGGAGTCGGTGGCTTGATTCTATCAGGTCGGAGCGATTCCCGTCTTTTCCCTGTGTGCGGGGGCGAGGCAGCGCCCTAAAATGGTAAGCAGCATGCTCGGAGGACCGCCCTTGTCGAAGTCGCCCGCCCTTGTCCTCGCCTGGCTCCTTATCGGCCTGGTTTTCACGGCTACGCCGTCGGGAGCAAGACACCCTTTGCTTCCAACGACCATCACCCCCAACACGCTCCGGGCCAATGCCATCGATGAATACGTAAAAGGCAACACGGACTCCGCTCTCGACATTTACGAGCAAGCCGCCGACCTGGCCTCCAGACAGTACGGCGGCAATTCCTATTACGTCGGCGACCTCTACTACGAGATGGGCAGCATCGCGCTCCAGGGGGCGAAATTTCAGCGCGCCGAGGCTTACCTGACGCAGGCAGTGAAGATTAGGCCAAATTCGGTGACGGCTCGCGCGCGCCTGGTGGATCTCCTGCTCTTGCGCGGCAGGAAGGATGAGGCACGCGAGCATGCCAAGCAAGCGGTGATCAAGCACCCCGATTCGCTCGAGGCCCGCC
>DATNRD010000307.1:0-5057 GCA_036703665.1 Candidatus Obscuribacterales bacterium | reverse complement strand
CCTTGCGATATCCCTCCGGCTGGGGCATGCCAAAATTGCACATTTGCTTGTCACGCAGCGTGCGCCCTTTCTGGGTGCCGACCGCCACCACGCGAAACTCACCGAGCTGTACGAGCCCGCCGATAAGCGCCGCGTCATCGCAGCCCTGACGGTCGCCATGCAGTTCGATCCATTCCTTGTCCCAGCGGTCGAAGTAATCGCGCGTGTAAGGGCGCTGCGGGTGTCTGGCGATGGCGAGGCGATCAATCGGCCGGAGATTGCTGTAGAGCGAGCGCCTCAGATTTTGGTACTGCTCCAGCAGCTGCGCGATGTCAGCTTCCAGCTCGGGGTTGGGGTTGTCGGCCAGCTGCTTTTCCAGCGCGGCAATCTGCTGGGCCAGCAGCATCAACGGCTGTTCGAATTCCAGGGGAGCAGACTTTTTCTCGCTGGTGGGCATCGCTGACCTCGATGGGGAGGTACGAACTGGCTCAGGTGGTAATGGCCGTCTGTCCCAGGGGCTTGCTTTCCGGTTTGCCTGCACCGGCTCGCCTCGGTCCGGGGCGGTGGAACGCCACCAGCCTGGCGATGGTTTCCTTCAACCTGGAGCGCTCGACGACCATATCGACCTGGCCGTTCTTCATGAGATACTCGGCGGTTTGGAAGTCGGGAGGCAGCTTCTGCCTTATGGTCTGCTCGATGACGCGCCGGCCGGCGAAGCCGATGCGGGCGCCCGGCTCGGCTACAATCACGTCCCCGAGCATGGCGAAGCTGGCCGTCACCCCGCCGAAAGTCGGCTCGGTCAAAACCGAGATGTAGAGGAGACCATGATCGTGGAACGACTTCAAGGCCGAACTGGTCTTGGCCAGCTGCATGAGACTGAGAATGCCTTCCTGCATGCGCGCGCCGCCTGAGCTGGAGACGATAATCAAAGGCAGGCGCTTTTCCTGGGCGTGCTCGACCAGCCGGCACACCTTCTCGCCCACCACCGACCCCATCGAGCCGCCGAAGTAAGCAAAGTCCATCACGGCCAGGGCGACAGGCAGCTCGTTTACCTTGCCGGTGCCGGTCACGATCGCCTCCTTCAACCCGGACTTGCGCCTGGCCTCAGCCTGCCGGTTGGGATAGGAGTCAGTGTCGAAGAAGCCAAGCGGGTCTGCCGAGACCAGATTGGCAAAAAGCTCCTCGAAGCTGTCCGGGTCGACAAGCTGCTCGATCCTCTGGACGGCGCCGATGCGGAAGTGGTACTGGCACTTGGGGCAGACGTGCAGGTTGTTCCTCAAGTCGCGCGTGTAGAGAAGCTCACGGCACTGGAAGCATTGAGTCCAGAGCGCGCAATACTCCTCCGTGGTCAACGGCTGCTTGACCTCGAAGGTCTCCCTGCGTTTCTGCCGGTTGGCAAACCACTCTTTCAGGTCCATCGACTCTTATCCTGCTGCCAGGCCGCTCCGGCCCGCTTGCTTTCCCGGCTGGGTCCTGTAACGCCGCTCCCTGCTTTTCTGGCAGAGGCACGGAGCAACACCAAGGACCAGAAAGACCGCCGCCGGAGATAACATAAAATGCAAGTGAAGATTATAACACCTACAGAAAGCGGCTTTTCATGGGGAACCGGCGTTTCTTCCTGCCACGAGAGGCAATCGACACCGAAGCAGCGACGGTGTCCTTGACGGATGCCGCGCTCGTGAACCAGCTTAGAGCCGTCCTCAGGTTGAAAGCAGGCGAGGAAATTCTCGTTCTGGACGGGCAAGGCAACCTTTATCGCTGCTTGTTGAGAACGCTGACCAAAAGTGTCGGGCAGGCAGAGATCATCGCGGTTGAAAAAGCCTGCGGCGATCCCTGTGTGGACGTGACCGTGGCGCTGCCGCTGCTCAAGGGAGACCGTTTCGACTGGGCGATACAAAAATTGACGGAGCTGGGGGCAGCCAGGGTCGTGCCTGTCATATCGGACAGGACGGTAGTCAAGAAAACAAGCGCAATCAAGCTTGCCCGCTGGCAGGCCATCGCCAGGGAGGCAGCCGAGCAGTGCGAGAGGGCCACGATACCGCAGGTAGTGGTTCCCTCCGCCTTGTCCGAATTGGTCACCGGATCCGGTGCCAGCCAGACGCCACCGGCGGACATATCATTCATATGCGCAGAGCGGCGCGGCGCGCCCCTCCTTAAGACCATGCTGCATAATTATCGAATAGAATTCGGGCGGCCGCAACGCGTGCGCGTCCTTGTCGGCCCCGAAGGCGGCTTCTCGGACCGCGAAGTGGAAAGCGCCTCAGCGGCCGGATTCGTGCCTGTTTCGCTGGGCGAGCGCATCCTGAGATCGGAGACAGCCGCGCTCTTAGCGCTGGCGGTGATCGTCTGCGCACTCGAGGAGTAAATCGACAGCTGGATCTGATACCATGGGCCGTGGCAGATATGCGACGCACATATTCCCCGTCGCGGCTCGCAAACGACCGGTAATTCTCTGGTTAAAAACTTGACAAATTACGCAATTCCAGGTCTTATAGTAGCCGTTGATCTCAGCGATCACACACGCTGATCTGCCCTTACTAGAAAGGCATGGGTGTGGCTGATAATCTTGCCCGCATACGAGAAAGCATTGGTGCACAACCAGTCAAGATCATCGCCGTCACCAAATACACGGGCCCGGAAGGGATAAAAGAGGCGTTCCAGTGCGGCGTCACCGAATTTGGTGAAAATCGAGTGCAGGATCTTGTCCGCAAGCACGGACAATTGCCGGAGCGGTTGCGTACGAAGATCAACTGGCACTTCATCGGACATCTGCAGACCAACAAGGTGAAGCAGGTCGTCGGTCAGTGCGCTTTGATCCACTCGGTCGATTCGCTCCACCTGGCTCGGGCGGTGTCCCGGGAAGCAGCCAGGCGCGGTGTGACGCAGCCGGTCCTGCTGCAAGTAAAGGTCATCCCCGATCCAGGCAAATTCGGATTCACTCCCGAGGAACTAAAGGCAGAATTCGGCAGTATCCTGGCATTGCCCAACATCGAAGTGAAAGGGCTTATGACGATTACGCCGCTGACCGACGACCCGGCAGTAAGGCAGCAATGCTTCCAGGGACTGAAGTCGCTGCGCGACGAGCTGGAGAAGGCGCACGGCATCGCACTTGCGGAACTCTCGATGGGAATGACCGACGACTGGCCCGAAGCCATTCGCTGCGGCGCGACGATGGTGCGGTTGGGCCGCGCAATTTTCGGCAGTTAGGTGACAGGACAGGGGCCGGCAAAAAGTTTTGTTGTGGAAAAGGAAAGGGTAGATTCAGGAATTAGGCAAGGAGGGCGTTGTGAGCATAGTTCAAAAGTTCAAGAGCTTCTGGTTCGGCCCGTCGGACAACTACGACCAGGAAGATTTTGAAGATCTCTTCGAGACAAGCGATGACGTTTATGCCACCAACGGTCAGTTGGCTCTCGACCGCAACCCCGCTGAGACATTGAGGTCTCTGCGGAGCACGGCAGTCACCCCCGGCTCGAAGGTCGTCGATCACCCCAGCGCTCAGCCGTCCAGCGAGGTGCTGGTCATCGAGCCGAGAGCCTTCGAAGAGTCTCTGGAGATCGTCGAGCATTTACGCGCTCGCAAGTCGGTCCTTCTCAACCTGCACTTGCTCGACAACGAGCAGTCGCAGAGAGTGGTGGACTTCCTGTCCGGCGCCACCCATGCCATAGACGGTCACCAGCAGCGCATAGGCGAGGGCGTCTTCCTCTTCGCCCCGGCCAACGTGCTCATCAGCTCGGAGTCGTCTTCCTCGAAGGCCATCAAAGAGGCCTTCTGGACCAAGACCCAGAGCTAGCTGCTCAACCGCTCTGGCTCGCTCCGCTATGGCACCAGATATGGTGTGAGGTCCAGGCCGTTCTCCTTGAACAGGCGGTATGCCCAGGCACGGTATTGCGTGACCTCCACAGGCGAGTGGCTGGGTCGCGTGTTGGGGTCCTTCCCTCCGGAGCGCTGGTGATCCAGGTTCTCCAGGGCGTAGGCCAGATATCCGAGCCAGTATTTGTGAGCCTTCTCGAAACGCGAGGGCGGTTTAATGCCGTAAAGCCGGCGATATGACAGGCGCAGGTAAGTGCGCAGGGGATCGAAGTACTGCAGGTAGCCCTGGTTGAATCTGCTGACATCGGCCAGGTCCAGCTCCTGGGCCGAGGACACCTTGGGTACACCCTTCTGCCAGTAGAGCGAGGCCTTCTTGGCGCACTGCTTGTTGAGCAGGCCGAGATCCTTTACCGTGTGCACCACCTGCTGGATGTAAGGTCTCTCCTCGCGGGGGAAGCCGGCCAGAAGGCGCACCACATCCATCTCCACCTCCGGCGGCGGCAGGATCGTGCGCGGGTCGGGAATGTCGCCGGCCTCGGGCCCGCGAGTTGCCGGCGCCGCGGCAGGCGCCTTGGTCGTGAGAGCCGTTTTGGCAGCCTTCTCCCTGGCTTGCGCGTCGGTTCCCCAGCTCAAGGCTGCAACCAGCGCTGCCAGCAGCACCGCGGCAGAGGATCGATACCGCCGTCCGGCTGCCTCAGGGTGTATCGCTGTGGTTGCTCTGCCTTGTCGCACCGCGCCTGCACTCCTTGGCTTCCGGGGACCGCACAACCGGGCGGTTGCTTCCGTCTAGTTAATTATTCCACCGGCACCGGCAGCCTGTTGCTGCTAAAAGGTCCGCGAATACCAGTAGAACGGGTTGGCGGCCACTTCCTGCACGTAGAGGCTGAAGTGAAGGTGCGGGCCGCTTGCCCGCCCGGACTGCCCAACCCGGCCCACAACCTGTCCTGCCTTGACGACCTGGCCGGGCTTGACCAGCACCTTTGCAAGGTGCAGGTAGAAGGTGACGACCCCCTGGCCGTGGTCGAGAGCCACCGTGTTTCCGTGCAAGCGAAAGCCCCGGGCAGCCAGAATAACCTTGCCACGCGCCGGGGCCTTCACGGGCGTTCCGGTGGGCGCGGCGTAGTCTAGGCCGCTGTGAAAGTAGTCGGCAAGAAGCTTGCCGTTGACCATCCGCCTCAGTCCGAAGCGGGCCGAGATACGAGCGGCAACGGGAGCGGAAAATTTGCCGGTCCAGAGCCGTTCGGCCGACAGCGTAGCCTTGGCGGCAG
>DATNRD010000306.1:0-5980 GCA_036703665.1 Candidatus Obscuribacterales bacterium | reverse complement strand
CGGTGTGCTCTCTGCTGTGTGTGTTGCGACCATGCACCCGGAGCCATGTTTCTTCGCCATTACTTTTAGTGCGCTGCTCTTTCTGACCATGGCCGTCGTGGAGCCCGGAGCCAGCTTAAGGCCGGCGCAGCAGCGCTTCCTTCATGCGCTCAAGGTACTGTCTCTGTCCGCAATTGTGGCGATCTGCCTGTCTGCTCCCGTGCTTCTACCCTTCTTCGAGTTCTTTGCCAATGCCAGCTTTTACAAAGCAGTGCATGCCAACACATTGGCCGTCAACAATTCATTGCATGCACCCTACTCGATCCTGGATTATCTCCGCGGACTCATTATCGGTCAGGCTGATGATGCCCTGTTCATAGGCACCCTGGCAGCGGTTTTTCTCCTTCTAGGCGTTGTTTACGGGAGAGGACGCGTCCTGGCAATTACGTTCGTGTGGCTGATGGCCATTTTGCTATCCATGCCAGTTGGCTGGCTTGCCGACCTGCTTGCGCTCAAGCCGCTGAGCTATCTCGCCCCGCGATACTGCCTGCCGAATGTCGTTCTGTTCGGCGCCCTGGTTGCTGCGGCAGGCTTCCAGTGGATCCTCGATGAAACTCGCGAAAGCAGCCGACAGAAACGGTTTGTCTTCCTTTGCTCCACGACACTGGTGTTAGGGGCGGTTGCCTTCTTCACCTGGCAGAAGCTGGGCGGGAATGTGCTGGCTCCCATAGGAATTCAGGGCCTGATCTCAGAGATTTGGAGGAACAAGCAGCTCCTGACGATCGTGGCGGTTGCTGCATCCGGTTTCGCGCTGGTGCTCATCAGAGACAAGCTCGGCCGGTTCCGGTCCGTGATAGTGGCCATCGCACTAATCTGCTTGAATTTTTTGAGTCAGGCCACAATTTGCAAGAACGTGCTACCCGTTTGCCCGAGGTTCGACCCGGCAACTCCTCAACCTATCAAATTCTTGCAAGAGCACCCGGGCCGAATCGCCGCTACTGGCGATCACTTCCTGTTACCCAACATGAACTTGTTGTACGGCCTCGATGATTGCCGCGCATACAATCCCTTAAACCTCAAGCGGTATGCAAGCTTCTTCGATCGTCACGGCATGACGCTGGGAAGCGCCTTCACTCTTACGCTTCCGAATCGACTGGACCACCTGATTGATCTGGCAAGCGTTAGGCACATCGTCACCAGAGAGGCAATTACAAGCGTCGATGACAATGAGAGCCTGCCTGGCTGCTATTCGCTGGCGCCAGCGTCAGAGGGCAGAATCGCGCTGGGGTTGAGGCTCAAGCGCGCTCGTCTCTATTACGACGCAATCAACTCTCAGATCAATGGGTCCCTGCAGTGGCGCATTCACGATTACGCCTCGAACCGATACGCATTGCAGTACTTTGTTCTTGATTCATCAGGCAAAGAACTGTGGAGCAGCCAGCGCAAGTTAATCAGCTCAGCAGGAGCAGCCGCGCATCTGGTGGAGCAGTCGGTGGCTCTGCCTGTTCCACTCAGCGTCGATCGAGGCTCGACGATTGATATTTGCTTTTCCGTCTACGACTCATGGACTAGCACCACCGTTAAGCCCGATGGTCTGACCCTGTCGCTGACAGGACCGCACGTCAGGCTCACCTCGCTACAGACGGTCGACACAGCAAATTCTTCGCCGTACCGTAGCCGCTCCCCGTCCACCGGAAATAGCACCGGAAGGCATTTCCTCCTGGTGAAGGAGATACCGGCCAACTGCAGGATATACGACAACCAGACCGCTCTGCCCAGCGCTTACATCGCAAGCAGGGGTGTTTTCGTCAATTCACCCGAAGAATCACTCAAGAAAGTCGATCATCTTTCCTTCGATCCGCGGACGGAAGTGATCCTTGAGTCGACGAATCCGGTTCCAACCAATCGTGGCACCAATCCGGTTGAGGCAAGTGGAAACGTCCGAGTTGAACGGCCGAACCCCAATGCGGTGGTCGTGCATACAGCCAGTGAGTCCGATGGATTTCTTGTGCTGACGGATGCGTACTATCCGGGCTGGCGGGCTAAAGTGGACGGGCAAGAGGTGGAGATCCTCAAAGCAAATCATCTCTTCCGGGCAGTTCGCCTGCCGGCCGGCACTCACCGGGTCGAATTCGATTATCGGCCCGGTTCGTTTCTCCTAGGACTCGGACTGGCTGCCATCGGCGCGGCGATTGTTCTCCTTGTTCTCATTCGCCGATGGCTCTCAAAGTGAAACTCTTCCAAGCTCACAGAGCCCGCTTCCGCTTGTACCGGCTGGTGGCATATGAGATGATCTAGCCACTGTAGTTGTGGCTCTGAGAGGACTTTCAGCTTGTGAGGCAGCTCACTGTTGGCGTGGTCGGTTGCGGATACTGGGGCCCCAACCTGATTAGAAACTTTTACGAAAACGAGCGGGCGGAGCTCAGGTACGTCTGTGACCTGGTTCCTGAGAAGCTGGCCAAGTTCGCCCGCCGCTACCCAACAGTTAACACCACGGTTAACTACCAGGACCTGCTCAACGATCCGGGCCTCGATGCGGTGGTAATCGCCACCCCGGTCCACACTCACTTTCGGCTTTCCCAGCAGGCGCTTTTAGCCGGCAAGCATGTCCTCGTCGAAAAACCGATGTGCATGACCTCCCAGGAGTGCCAGGCGCTGGTTTCTCTTGCAGCTGCCAACAACCTGGTCTTGATGGTCGACCATACCTTTGCCTACCACGGGGCAGTCGCGAGGATTAAGGAAGTCATTGATCGCGGCGAGCTGGGGGAAATCCTGTACTTCGACTCCATTCGCATCAACCTGGGATTGTTCCAGAGCGACGTCAATGTAGTCTGGGATCTCGCTCCGCACGACCTGTCCATCATGGACTACCTGCTGGGGCAGACTCCAAAAACCGTGCACGCAACCGGTGCATGCCACGCAGGCAACGGCATCGAAGACATTGCTTACATCACGCTAACATTCGAGAACAACCTCATTGCGCACTTCAACGTCAGCTGGCTCTCGCCTGTGAAGGTGAGACAGATGTTAATCGGCGGGACGAAGAAAATGATCGTTTACGACGATCTCACCCCGCTGGAGAAAGTGCGCATCTACGACAAGGGCATCTCGATTGCGGAAGCCAACGCCTACGACAGCCAGTACGTTAACCAGGTTCAATATCGAATTGGTGATATGCACTCACCGGTCATCGACCTGACCGAGGCTCTCAAGGTCGAGGTCGCGCACTTTGTGGATTGCGTGCTCGAAGGCAAGCAACCAATTACAGACGGGCTTTCTGGTTGGCGAACAGTGCGGATTCTCGAGGCGGCAAATGTCTCCATCAAGACCGGACAGCCTCAGGACCTCAGCCTGGACCGCTGCCACCAGCCGGTTGCCAGGGGGGACTTCGCTCCTTGCCAGACCGGAATTCAGCCGATGCCCGCCCAGGGAGTCCCTCTCGGAGGTTCAGCCCTTTGATGGTAAAGCCCGGGCCCTTGCAAAAGATCAGTGCGGATGTTGAAGTCGGGGAGGGGACCTATCTTGCCGACTTCATCAACCTTTACGGATGCAAGATCGGTGCCGACAGCAAAATCGGGCCGTTCGTCGAGATTCAGAAAGGCGCCTCCGTAGGCAACCGTTGCAAGATCTCCAGCCATACGTTCATCTGCGAGGGCGTGACGATCGAAGACGAAGTTTTCGTCGGTCACGGGGTGGTCTTCATCAACGATCCGGTGCCGCGCGCCACCAACAGCGCCGGACAGCTTCAAACCGAGGCGGACTGGAAAGTCCACCCCACCCTGGTCCGGCGCGGGGCGTCAATCGGCTCCGGTGCGGTCATTCTCTGCAACGTCACGATCGGTGCAGGCGCCCTTGTGGGAGCCGGCGCGGTGGTGACCAAGGACGTCCCGGCTGGAGCGGTTGTGGCGGGCAGCCCGGCCAGGATTCTAGCCAGAGGCAAGATTGCCCAGCAAGCTGAGGCTGAACAGGAGGCACAATGTCTGCGACGATAACTGCCGCTGCGATCCCCTTCATCGATCTCCCGGCTCAATTTCGCAGCTTGAGGACCGAGATCGATCAGGCGCTGGCGCCTGTATTCAGCTCGACCGGCTTTATTTTGGGCCCCCAGGTGGCTGAATTCGAGCATGCGTTCGCCGCCTACCTGGGCGCGCGTCATTGCGTGACGGTCAACAGCGGAACCGCCGCCCTGCACCTGGCCCTCCTGGCGCTTGGTGTAGGACCGGGCGACGAGGTCATCACCGTGGCCAACTCTTTTATCGCCACGGCGGAAGCCATCTCGTTTACAGGCGCCACGCCTCGCTTTGTCGACGCCGATCCAGTCACCTACAACCTGGACCCAACCAAGCTCGAGGCGGCCGTCACCAGCAGGACCAAAGCTGTCATCCCCGTCCACCTGTTTGGGCAGCCGGCCGACATGGACGCCATCCTTGCCATTGCCCGCCGGCGAAACCTCAAGGTAATTGAGGATGCATGCCAGGCACACGGCGCCGTCTACAAGGGCAACCGGGCCGGCACGCTGGCTGACGCCGCTTGCTTCAGTTTCTACCCGGGCAAGAACCTGGGAGCAGCCGGCGATGGTGGCGCGGTGGTGACCAATGACGAGGGTATCGCCGAGACGGTTAGTTTGCTGCGCGATCACGGCTCGCGCAAGAAATACGAGCACGAAATCATCGGGCACAACTTCCGGCTCGACACGGTGCAGGCGGCCATACTTAAGGTCAAGCTCAAGTACCTCGACACGTGGAACGCAGCGCGCTGCCAGCGTGCCCTCTACTACAACCACCGCCTGGCAGGGCTACCCGACGTAGTCACCCCGCAGGTGGCCCCCTATTGCCAGTCGGTCTACCATCTCTATGTCGTTCAGGTCCCCGATCGCCAGCGCGTGCAGGCGGCCATGCAGGCAGCCAACATTCAAACCGGCATTCACTACCCCACACCCATACACCTGCAAGCAGCTTACAAAGGTTTGGGACATAGGCCGGGTGACTTTCCGGTTAGCGAGCGCCTGGCGGGCCGCATCTTGAGCCTACCGATGTACCCGGAGTTGACCGAGTCTCAGCAGGACCGGGTCGTAGACGTTTTGATAGAAGCCCTCCGTTAGCTGTACGGCAGCGCGGACAGGCCGGACAAAGTTGAAAGCAGTTTATGCCCAAGTACAGCCCCCAGCCCCCCGTCGACGGAATTCCAGGTAACCGCTACAACGAGCACTGCTGGATTACCGGCGAGCCCGAGATCGGCGAGGGCACCTGGATCGGGGCCTTCACATTAATTGACGCTCAGGGAGGGCTGACCATCGGCAAAGGAGTAGATATCAGTTGCGGTGCGGCGATTCTGACGCATAGCACGGTCAGGCGCTGCGTTACTGAGAGGGTCTACAACAAGGTCGACCGCAGCCCCACCGTGATCGAGGATTACGTTTTCATCGGAGAAAACGCTGTAATTTTGATGGGGTGCCGGATCGGACACCACAGTATAATTGGCGCTGGCGCAGTGGTCCTGGAAGGCACGCAAATCCCGCCTTATTCGCTTGCCGTCGGAGTGCCGGCGCGCGTGGTCCGGTCGATTGAGAAGGACATAGACCTGTGGAAAAGACAAGCGGCTTCAACATCCCTATAGCCAAACCGTATTTGTCGGGGCACGAGACGGAACTGGTAGCTGACGTCATAAAGAGCGGTTGGGTGTGCCAGGGCCCTATGGTGGCACGCTTCGAGGAAGCCGTGGCTGCCTACACCGGGGCCAGGCATGCGGTGGCAACTACCTCATGCACCACGGCGCTGCATCTGGCCATGCTCATCAACCGCATAGGGCAAGGCCACGACGTAATCTGCCCTTCCTACAGCTTTATAGCCACGGCCAACGGTATCCGCTATTCTGGGGCTGAGCCGCAGTTCGTGGACATCGATCCGCAAACGCTCAACATCGATCCGGTTGCCACCGAAGAGTTCATTGCGGCCAACTACACTGCTGACCTGCGCAACCGCAAGACAGGCAATACTCTGGC
>DATNRD010000305.1:0-8174 GCA_036703665.1 Candidatus Obscuribacterales bacterium | reverse complement strand
CGCAATCGTCGGCGGCACCGGCGACAGGTGCGCGAACTTCCAGGTGTAATAGCCCAGTCCTTGCGTGAGCGTACGCAGCTCGATGATGTAATCCCAGAGCTCGGCCTGGGGAACGTGAGCGGTCACCTCGTCCCAGCCGGAGCGGTTGGCGGATGGGCCGTAACCGAGGATCTGCCCGCGTCTGCCCGTTATCTGGCTGAGAACGCCGGAGGTGTACGCGTTGGGCACGTAGACAGTGACCTCGGCAATCGGCTCCAGGATCATCGGAGCCGCCTTACCTAGCCCCTCACGCATGGCCAGGATAGCGGCCAGCTTAAAGGACATTTCGTCGCTGTCTACCTCGTGATACGAGCCGTCGAAGAGGTTGACACTGACGTCGACCACCGGGAAGCCGGCCAGCGGCCCGCGCTGCAAGGCCTCCATGACACCCTTTTCGGTTCCGGGTATGTACTGCCTGGGCACCACCCCGCCGACGATGGACTCGGTGAACTTGTTGCCGGTGCCGCGCTCGAGCGGTTCGATCTTGAAGTAAACCTCGCCGAACTGGCCACGCCCGCCGGTTTGCTTCTTGTGGCGCCCGTGGGCTTCCACCTTGGATTGAATAGTCTCCTTGTAGGCGATGCGAGGACGCCGGCTTTCTATCTGGATGCCGTATTTGCGCTCCAGCCGCTGCCGCGCCAACGTCAGGTGCACCTCGCCCTGCCCGTAGAGGCAGTATTCATTGGTGTCCGGGTCGCGCATCACCACCACCAGCGGATCCTCTTCGGTGATCTTGCCCAGCAGGGTTGAAAGCTTGGTCTCGTCGTTGCGGTTCTTAGCGGCAATCGCCAGGGAATAGAGCGGCGGCGGCGGCGGCGGGACAGGCATCGGAGTGATATCCTTTTCCGAGCTGAGCGTGTGCCCGGTGCGGGGCGTCTCCAGACGCGCCAGCGCGACGATCGAGCCCGGGCCGGCCGCGGGCATGGTTTCGTTTTTCTTGCCCAGCAGCCAGTACAGCCCGCCGATTCTCTCCTTGCTGCCGCCGGCGGTTACATCGATAAGCTGGGTGTCTGCCGTGATGGTTCCGCTGAAAACCCGCACCAGCGAAAGCTTCCCGGATTGAGGGTGGATGTAGGTCTTGATCACCTGGGCGACGACCGGACCGTCTTCTTTGACAGCCAGCGGCTTGCCGCTTTCGTCCTTGTAGTCGCGGTCGGAGGGCGATGGGCACAAAGAGATGATGGTATCGAGCAGGGTGAGCACGCCCGAGTCGGTATGCGCCGAACCCACCAGTATCGGCACGAAAGTCCCGGCTTTAACGGCCTGCTTCAGGTCTTTCTCGAGCAGCTCCAGAGGCGGCTCCTGCCCCTCCAGCACCATTTCCAACAGCGAGTCGTCCGTATCGGCCAGGCTCTCGATCAGCTTCTCTCTGGCCGACTCCAGGTCGCTTTGCAAATCGGCGGGTACATCGGTCTTCTCCGGCTTGCCCTGGGCTCCGTACTTGAACGCTTCTTTCTTCAGTACGTCTACGTATCCGCTGAAGCCGGGCCCGCTGCCGATCGGGTAATGAAGCGGCGCCAGCGGCCTGGGAGTCTTGGTGCCGGGCATGTTTTTCAGACCGTCCAGCGTCTCTGCCACAGCCATGTCCGGCTTATCGAGCTTGTTGAGGAAAACCAGCCGCGCTATGCCAATCTCTTCCGTGAACCGCAGCAACGTGTCCATCTGGATGAGGCGCCCCGGATCAGGCTCCACGACGAAGACCGCTGCGTCCACGCCCATGAGCGCCAGCTTCACTTCTTCCGTGAAGTCGACAAAACCCGGGCAATCCAGGATGTTGAACAGGTAGTCCTTGTAGTTGGTACGAGCCATCGATGTGGAGGTGGACATCTGACGGTCAATCGCTTCGGGCTCGTAGTCCGTCGTCATGGTCCCGTCCTGGATTTTGCCGCGGCGCGAGATTGCTCCGGTCAGGTGGAGAACTGCTTCGACAAGGCTGGTCTTGCCACTTTTGTTGATGCCGATGAATGCGACGTTGCGAATTTGAGATGCAGAAATAGCCACGAGCTTTCTCCTCCGGTTGGCAAGGGGGCTGGCTCAATTTGCTTACTTGACTTAAAGATAAAGACTATCGAATCAAGCCTCTTTTGAGCAAGTGACGTGACCACGAATTAATGTCTGCGGCTCCTGTGGCGGCTTGCTGACTGGTTTCCAGAAGCCAGCCGTCGCACGAACCGCCACTCGCCTGCCTCAAGCGGTCGCGATGGCCGGAGTTGCCCGCATCTGCCATCGCTTGGTAACTGTTGGGCCTTACCGGTACTGCTGGGCAAGATTATCATCCTGAGACAGCGAAGGACCACAGGATGACAGGTTGTCGGAAACCGCAACTGTGCTCGCCCACCTCAGATGGCGCTACTTCTGGCCCTCCACCATCTTCTGTTCTTCCTTGAGCTCGACGACCGGGCTCGTCAAGCTCTTGTAAATGGTGTCGGCGGCCTTCTTGAAAATGGGGAACCTGTACCCCGTCTCGCGATCGTAAATCACAGCCGGTGGAACATCGTCACGCCCCAACGTGAGGACGTAGTTGACCGACTCGGTTCCTGGCAGTCCGAGCTGATCGGCTCCAGAAGCCAGACACAAAAGGCTGACGAAAAAGAAGACCGGTCCGAGCGTAACGTGCACCCACCAGGCATGCGCCGTCTTGATGAGCGACTTCTCTCCAGCAGGAAGATGTATGAAAAGCGGTGAAACGATGGTCAAGGGCAGGAAACCTTCCCAGTATGAGGTCTTCCCGAAAAAGAGCGCGACAACGCACTTGTACAAGAAGGAGAGTCCGAGGAGCATAAGGACGATGCCGAGAATTATCGAGCTCATAATGCCTCGCAGTGTCGGGGTGCAAAGCCAACCAAAAATAGTCTACACCGGCAAATGCGTCGGCGGGGCATTCGACCACGGTAAGCGATGCTGGGCTAAAATATGACATCCGTGTGGGCTGTAAGGAGAACACCGAGTGTCCAGGGTGGTTTTGAAGCGCAACCAGGCTTGCGGCGAGCTGGGTTTGCAAGATGCGGGGCGCAGCGTCTGCGTGGCCGGCTGGGTTGACGCACGGCGCGACCTCGGCGGTCTTATCTTCATCGAGCTGAGGGACGCAAGCGGCAAGGTCCAGCTGGTTTCCGACCCGCACCGCAACCCAGCGACGCACGAGCTTTTTTCCTGCCTGCGCAACGAATATGTGCTTATCGCCTGCGGGACCGTATCACGGCGGCCGGACGGCAGTGAGAACCCCGAGATGCCGACCGGGGCCGTGGAGATCTACCCGGATCAAGCCATTCTTCTCAACACCAGCCGTCCGCTGCCGTTTCAGCTCGACCAGGCCCACCAGGTGGACGAGGCCCTCAGGCTCAAGCACCGTTACCTCGATTTGCGCCGCCCCGAGATGCATCGCAACCTGAAACTGCGTCACGAGATTACCCAGAGCATCAGGCGCTATCTGGACTCACAGGGCTTCATAGAGGTGGAAACGCCGATGCTTACAAGGGCAACGCCCGAGGGAGCGCGTGACTTCCTCGTGCCCAGCCGCCTCAGTCCAGGGCACTGGTATGCGCTGCCGCAGTCGCCGCAACTTTTCAAGCAGACCTTGATGATTAGCGGTGTGGAGAGATATTACCAGGTGGCCCGTTGCTTCCGCGATGAGGACCTGCGGGCTGACAGGCAGCCGGAGTTTACCCAGATCGATCTGGAAATGGCTTTTACCGATGAAGACGAGGTGATGAGCATTACCGAAGGCATCCTCCAGGAGGCCTTCCGCTGCGTCGGTATCACACTTACGCCGCCGTTCAGGCGGATGACCTACCCGGAGGTCATGAATCGTTTCGGCTCCGACAAGCCCGATCTGCGCTTCGGTCTGGAACTCAAGGATTTGACGGAGGTAGCCTCCGCCTGCCAGTTCAACGCCTTCAAGCAGGTCGCCGAAGGCGGCGGACAGCTGAAGGCCCTGTGCCTCCCCGGCGCTGCTGCCTCGACATCGCGAAAGCAGCTCGATGCCTGGCAGGCATTCGCGCGCTCCTGCGGGGCCAAGGGGCTGGCCTGGATCGGCTTCGCCCCGGAAGCGGTGCGCAGCTCCGGGATCGCGCAGTATTTTAGCGAAGCTGAGTTCCAGCGCATGAAAGAGCTGACGGGAGCGACTGACGGCGATCTTCTGCTGCTGGTGGCGGACAAGAGCAAGGTGGTGGCTAACGTGCTGGGGCGGCTCCGGTTGAAACTGGCCGAGGAGCTGGAATTAATCGATCGCAGCCGGCACGAACTGCTGTGGGTGACGGAGTTCCCCATGTTCGAGTTCGATGAGAACGAAGGCCGCCTGGTGGCAGTGCACCACCCGTTCACCAGCCCGCACGCGGATGATGTGGCACTGCTTGAAAGCGAGCCGGAAAAAGCGCGCTCTCGCGCCTACGATATCGTTTACAACGGCGTGGAAATCGGCGGCGGCTCGATCAGAATTCACAACCAGGAGCTGCAGGCCAGGGCTTTCTCCGCCATTGGCCTGACGCGCCAGGCAGCGCGCGATAAGTTCGGCTTCCTGCTCGATGCGCTGGAGTCCGGCGCGCCCCCGCACGGCGGGCTGGCTCTCGGCCTCGACCGTATCGTCATGCTTATGGTGGGCGGCAGATCAATCCGCGATGTCATCGCATTTCCTAAGACTCAGTCCGGTACCTGCCTGATGACAGCCGCGCCTTCCCCGGCGCCGCCTGAGCAGCTCGAGGAGCTGGGCATCACCTGGCAGAAAGCTGCCGTCGAAGAGCCCGCCGCCTCCCCTCCCGTGAGCGCCTAGGGGCGCTGCCCAGTGCCGTCCAGATAAGTATTCCATTGCCCCGGGCGCCGGCTTCCAGCCGGCAACATGCCGGCGCTCCCAGGAACACGCTGAGAAACCGCAGCACCGTATCTGTTTAAGCCAACGGCATTGTCCCTAGCCGAACCGCATTGGGGCGCTGCCATGCCCGATCCAGGGGCAAAGTTCGGTGACGCTTGCCGGCCTCTCCGAACGGCACGTAGTTGCGCCTTCCGGGAGGATTGCCAGCTGTCCTTAACGGCTCTTTTCGTTTTCGGTGAACTTGTACCAGGTTCCCATCGCATCCGGTTGCGAACCTGTAGCCGGCTCGGCGGTCACCGGTTCGGCCGCCTCTGTCGCCTGTGGGGGGGCAACCGCTCGAGTGCGAGCTTTTCTCCGCGCAGCAGGCGCCTGCTGAGTGAAGACCCGAGCGGGCCGCTGTGCTGGTACTGCCGGTGATACTGCTTGCGATGGCTGGCCGGGGACGCGCCTGGCTGTGCCGCCCGGTCGTTGCCTCTTGCCGTCCGGCTGTGGCGACCCGGCAGCCTGCTGCACTGCCGGTGCCTTCGCCGCCGGGGACGCGGTTGGTGGCCAAGCAGGCCGTTGAGCCGCATGCGGGGGCTTGTGACCGATCATCCACCCGGCGGCGCCGACGACTGCCACCAGAAGCGATATCACTGCGGCCAGCAGCAAACCGCGCCGCCCGTTGGCTCCGTCAGCTCGCTCCAGGGCCTGGGTCGTATCCCTGGGAGAGACAGGAATTTTTACCGTGCGGCTCCTGGCAGAGCCGGGCGCGGACAGCAGGAGGTCCTCCTTCAGCTCTGCCATCGTCTGGTGGCGCTGGGCGGGATCCTTTTGCAGGGCGTTGAGCACCACCGTCTCGAGGCGCTCCGGAAGTTTGAGATCTGGTCGGACCTGGCTGAAGCGCGGCGGCATGTCGCATTTGTGCATCATGATGGTTTGAATGATGTCCTTGCCGCGCAGCGGCACCCTTCCCGTCAGCATTTCATACATGACCACGCCCATCGAGTAGACGTCCGAGCGAACATCGAGCGGCTCTCCCACGCATTGCTCAGGACTCATGTACACGGGACTGCCGAAAACCTCGCCAGATTGCGTCACGCTCTGCGAGTCCTCGCCGGCAAAGGGCAGGATCTTGGCGACTCCGAAGTCCACGACTTTTACGAAATCTGGTTCGCCCTCTCGAACGGTGAGCATGATGTTGCCCGGTTTGAGGTCGCGATGGATGATGCCGTGACGATGAGCGTGATCCAGGGCGTCGCACACCTGAGCGCAGATGCGCAGGAAGCGCTCTACGCCGACCCGCCCCTCCTGCTTGATGAGGTCGGCCAGACTGGTTCCCGGCAGATAATCCATGACCAGATATGGCTGCCCGGTAGCGGTCATCCCGAAGTCGAACAGCGTGATCACATTGGGGTGGCTGAGGCGGCTGGCGGCCTTTGCCTCTTGCTGGAATCGCTGCGCGCTCTGCGCGTCCATTATCAGCTGCGGCTTGAGCATCTTTATGGCGACGATGCGGTCCATGAGCTCATGCCGCGCCTTGTAGACGACTCCCATGCCGCCGTGCCCGATGACGGAGATAATCTGGTAGCGGTCGGCCAGCTTGGTGCCCACCAGCGTGTCGCGGAAGACCAGACCAGAGGCTCCCGACAGCGTGCTTTCCGCCTGGGTGGAGCCGTCGGAGGCGTCCCCTTTTCTTTGTGCGTCGTCAGAAGCCACGCAGAATGAACCTTCTTTTCCCCACTCCGGCAACGCAAGATATGTACCCGGCGCCGCCGTCCCGTAATCCCTGGGGCGAATCTCCTTAAACAGGGCTTGCTTTGTCCGCTTGAATGCTTCTTGCCGGCTCCTCTTACGGTCCGGGGCGATGTCACCATGTTAGAATGCGGTAAAGCCAAAAAGGCTGTATTCCTGAGGCTTTTCGCATGCCGTTACAGCGACGGACCTTCCCCACCATCGACCGCCTTGCCCGTCCGGGGCTCGCTCTTATTGCGGCGCTTACCAGCCTGCAGCTTTCCGCCTGCGCTGTAAAGAGCGCCACGGAGTATCTGATAGCCGGAAACGAGTACTTCAAGAAGGGCGACTACGCCGCCGCAGAGAGCGAATACCGCCAGGCGCTGCGCCTGGAGCCCAACAGCTCGACGGCGTTCAACAACCTGGGCGTCGTGCTCAACGAGCTGGGCAAGTACGAAGAGGCTATCCAGATACTGAGAAAGGCGACCTCCGTCGACCCCAAAAACGCCATTGCGCACTATGTGCTGGCCAACGCGCTTACCCACAAGCAGCTTTACGACGAGGCGATGGATCATGCTCGCCGGGCGATCCAGCTCGATCCGACGGAGGCAGCGGGGCATCGTGCCCTGGCAGAGGCCGCGCTGGGCAAGGGAGACCTGGAAACAGCCGTGGACGAATACCGCTATGTCCTGCGCCTGGACCCGGACAACGACGACATCCACCATAAGCTCGGTGTGGCTCTCGGACAGGCAGGAGATCTCGATGCCCAGATCCAGGAAGAAAGGAAAGCGCTCGAGCTCAATCCCGACAACCTGGAAGCTCGCATTCAACTGGCCATTGCCCTCAATGACAAGGGACAGCCGGGGGAGGCAATCGATGAAATCAAGAAGGCCCTCGAAAAAGACCCGGCCAACGAAGAGGCAAAACGGTATCTGGCTCTCTTCCAGAAAACACAAAAATGAGGTGACGGCTGCCCCCGGTTGCCTTGCCCGCGGTTTTTTGTTCTGAGAGGATAGGGTGGTGCACGGGTACATAAGAACTGAAGCCCATTTTGGAGGTGTGCCGCCATGCCGCAAGCGGAGCGCCGCCAGAGGATAAGGAGCGCAGAGGTTGTCTGGGCCCTCAACCTCCTGTGGCCGGGCCTGGGGAACTACTATGCCAGCGGCTGGTCGAATATTCGCTGGCTGCTCTGCGCACTGGTGCTTTATGTGGCGGCCAAGTCGCGGGTGCTGGGCAACCTCGATTTTGTGCTCTGGGCGACGGCCTACCTTGCCCTGTCTGTTGTGGGGCACGTCGCGGTGCACAGGCATAATCGCAGGCTGACAGCTGACTGGCAACGAGCGCAGCGTCGCGCCACGGGCCGAGAGCAGGATCGCTCCGCCTATGCTAGCCGCCGCTTTGAGGAGAAGTTCCGGGAAGCCGGAAAGCTGCTCGAGAAGTCCGGGAATGCCGTGAGTCTGCGGTCGCCTGCCGAGCCTGCCGGCGGCGCGGAAGCGTCGGCGCCGCAGCCCGGTCCAGCACCGCCGGCAGTGGCATCGCCGGACGAGCACGGCAGAACTGGTCCTTATCGAGCCGAATACGGCCTCGACAGCAGCCTGTCGTCGCCTGCCGAAGCTGC
>DATNRD010000304.1:0-7959 GCA_036703665.1 Candidatus Obscuribacterales bacterium | reverse complement strand
GGGGATGGAGGGCTCGGCGATGTTCTCGCCCTTGACGATCGCCTCGTAGGCCTTCACCCGGCCGACGGTGTCGTCGGACTTGATGGTGAGCATCTCCTGGAGCGTGTATGCCGCTCCGAAGGCCTCCAGCGCCCAGCATTCCATCTCGCCCAGACGCTGCCCGCCGAACTGAGCTTTGCCGCCCAGCGGCTGCTGGGTGACCAGGCTGTAGGGACCGGTGGAACGAGCGTGGATTTTGTCGTCGACCAGGTGCACGAGCTTCATCATGTAGATGCGCCCGACCGTAACCGGGTTGTCGAACGCTTCGCCGGTGCGCCCGTCATAAATGGTTACCTTGCCCTGGTTGCCGACCCACTCGACGCCGGTGGCCTTCTTGCCCTTTTTGATCTCGCCGTGCACGAGCGCGCTCGATGCCTCTTTCTCGTACATCTCATCGAAAGGCGGCACCTCGTAGTAGCAGCCGGTCAGCATGGAGGCCAGACCGAGCAGCGTCTCGTAGGTCTGCCCGACGTTCATACGGCTGGGCACCCCCAGCGGGTTGAGGACGATATCTACGGGAGTGCCGTCCGGCAGGAAGGGCATGTCCTCGACAGGCAGGATCTTGGCGACAATGCCTTTGTTGCCGTGGCGCCCGGCCACCTTGTCGCCCACGCTGATCTTGCGCTTTTGCGCGATGTAGACGCGCACGACCTTGTTGGCCACAGGCGGTAGCTCATCGCCTTTCTCGCGGTCGAAGACCTTGACGTCCACGACGCGGCCGCCTTCGCCGTGTGGCACGCGCAGCGAGTTGTCGCGCACGTCGCGAGCCTTTTCACCGAAGATGGCGCGCAGCAGCTTCTCTTCTGGTGGGTGTTCCGATTCGCCCTTGGGCGTGATCTTGCCGACCAGGATGTCGTCGGGATAGACACGCGAGCCGATGCGGACGATGCCGTTTTCATCCAGGTGCCGGAGCGATTCCTCCGAGACGTTGGGCACCTCGCGTGTGATCTCCTCCGGACCGAGTTTGGTGGAGCGAGCGTCTATCTCCAGCTTCTCGATGTGGATAGAGGTCATCACCTCGTCGAAGACCAGGCGCTGGCTTATAAGGATTGCGTCCTCGAAGTTGTAGCCCTCCCAGGGCATGAACGCCACCAGCAGGTTGCGCCCGACAGCCAGCTCGCCGCCGCAGGTGGCTGCCCCATCGGCAATCACCTGCCCTGGCTTGACCGTGTCGCCCACGTTGACGATGGGCTTTTGATTCAAGCAGGTGTCCTGGTTGGAGCGCTGGAACTTGGCCAGCTTGTACTTGACCAGGCGCTTGTCCTTGGTGCGGACGTGGATCCAGTTGGCGCTGACGAACTCGACCTTGCCCTCGACATCGGCCACCACCACCATGCCGGAGTCGCGCGCGGCTTGCTTTTCGATGCCGGTCGTGACAAGGGCCCGTTCGGTGTTGATGAGCGGCACGGCCTGGCGCTGCATGTTCGAACCCATGAGGGCCCGGTTGGCGTCGTCGTGCTCGAGGAAGGGAATGAGCGCGGTTCCCACCGAGATGATTTGAATTGGGCTGACCCCTATGTAGTCGACCTGATCGGGCGTCGCCTCGATGAACTCCGAGCGGTAACGCACCGGGATGGTCTCGGTCAGGAAGGTGCCGTCATCGCCGACCGGCACGTCGCCGGGGGCGACACGGTAACGGTCTTCCTCGTCGGCAGGCAGATAGTGGACGTTTTCCGTCGCCCGACCGTTGAGCACCTGGCGGTAAGGGGTTTCGATGAAGCCGTACTCGTTGACGCGCGCATGGGTGGCCAGCGAACCGATAAGGCCGGCGTTGGGCCCTTCTGGTGTTTCCACCGGGCAGATGCGCCCGTAATGGCTGGGATGGATGTCGCGCACGGCGAAGCCGGCCCGCTCGCGGGACAGCCCGCCGGGACCGAGCGCCGAAAGACGACGCTTGTGCGTGAGCTCGGCCAGAGGGTTGGTCTGGTCCATGAACTGCGACAGCTGCGAGGACCCGAAGAACTCCCTTATTGCCGCCACCAGAGGCTTGGTGTTGAGCAGGTTGGCCGGCGTGAGCGTGTCGGCGTCCTGCAGTGTCATGCGCTCTTTGACGATGCGCTCCAGGCGCGAAAGACCGATGCGGAACTGGTTTTGTAAAAGCTCGCCGACCGAGCGGATGCGGCGGTTGCCCAGGTGATCGATGTCGTCGACGTGACCCTCGTCGTAATGCAGCGCAATCAGGTAGTCGACGGCGGCAACGATGTCCTCGCGTGTGAGCGTGCGCTGTGTCTCGGGCACGGACAGGCCGAGCTTCTTGTTCAGCTTGTAGCGCCCGACCTTGCCCAGGTCGTAGCGCTTGTCATCGAAGAAGCGGCTGTCGATGATGTTCTGCCCGCCGGCCACGGAAGGCGGGTCGCCAGGCCGGAGCTTGCGGTAGACCTCGATGAGCGCTTCGTCCTTGGACTTGGTGTTGTCTTTCTCGAGCGTTTTTCTGAGGAAGTCGCGGTGGCGGAAGATGCTTTCCATCTCCTGGTCGCTGTATCCCAGGGCCCGGAGCAGCGTGCTGGCGGGCAGCTTCCTGTTCTTGTCGATTTTGACGTAAATGACGTCGTTGACGTCGGACTCGAACTTCAGCCAGGCGCCGCGGTTGGGTATGAGCGTGGCGCTGAAGGTGCGCTTGCCGTTCTGGTCGACTTCGCGCTTGTAGTAGATCCCCGGGCTGCGCACGATCTGGCTGACGATGACGCGTTCGGCACCATTAATAATGAATGTGCCGCGGTCGGTCATCATCGGGATGTCGCCTACGTATATCTCCTGCTCCTTGATTTCACCGATGTCGCGGTTGACCAGTCGCATCTGGATGCGCAGCTTCTTGGTGAAGCTGGCGTCCATGGCGCGGGCTTCCTCCGGGGTCTTCGGCTTGTTGGGCTCGGTGTGGTCCTCGAAGGTGTAGTTAGGCAGGAAATGCAATTCCAGCCTGCCTGTGTAGTCGCGAATCGGACTGAAAGCCCTCAACTCTTCACCGAGTCCTTCCTCGATGAACCACTTGAACGAGCTTTTCTGGATTTCTGCTAAATCAGGAAGATTGGCGATGCGAGAGCTTCCGACCCCGAAGGTTCGGACGCGCTCAGGTAACTGTAGAGCCATTGATTACCTCTGGTGATGGCTGGGAAGCGCTCTGTTATAAGGCAAGACTGCCAAGTGTACGTAGCTACTTATTTTATTGTCAATACGAATTTAAACAGAAGTGACGGGCGTCATTTTTAGCGCCCGCATATTAAATATACCTAACAAACCGCAACGTACAATTGGTTGCGGGGTTCGAGAAAAGATTAAATCTGCCTTACAATCTTCGTTTTTTCTTAATGTACTTTAGACCTTAGTAACAGTCAACCCTGGCAGGTAAGATCATCGGCGGGGATGGAACATCGCTGGTGTGGTGCTCGGTCTTCAAAACCGCTGTGGGGCAGACAAGCGCTGTCCCGGGTGGGTTCGATTCCCACGCATCCCCGAATTCGTGCAGCGGGCACCGCCAGCCACTTCTATTTTGGTTGCAAGAAAAACAGACAAATTTCTTGCAAACCGCTGGCGGGTCGGAACCGGGGTGGGTGCCAAGCCGCCCGGAGCAGCCACGCCAGGCAAGCGAGCCAGGAAAGCAGGGCGCGGTTTGGCCAGGCCTTTACAAAGCGGATAAGCGACTTATAATGAGGGCGACCTACTAAAGGTTCTAGCAACATCCTCTGGCGGCAACAGCGGTTCCAAAATACTAGAAAGGCGGCTTGCTTTGACTCACCAACCAGGTGCTCTGGTCTGGCTCGATCAATTTGCGGGCTATCTCGAGCTGGAGCGAAACTACTCGTCCAACACAATCCGTGCCTACATAAACGACTTGAAGCAGTTGATTGGCAGCGACTCGACCCCCGCTGACAACGGTGGCGACTCCGCCTCTGCCTGGATGGAGGCTGAGCAGCTCAGGGCGTACGTGCGTGCCATTCAGGAGCGTTACAGCCGCCCGACCGTGGCCCGGAAGGTGTCGGCAATTCGGACGTTCTTCCGTTATCTGAGGCGTGAGCAGCTTATAGAAGATGATCCCTCCAGGCTGGTGCGCGGGCCAAAACTGGCGCGCCGGCTGCCGGAGTGCCTGGACCGGGAGGAGGTGGCCCGGCTGTTCATGGCTTGCGACGACTCCTGGCTGGGGGTGCGCGACCGGGCAATTATGGAGACGCTCTATGCCACCGGAATGCGGGTGAGCGAATTGTGCGGGCTGCGCATCCAGGACTACAACGGCGAGGCCATGGAGATGCGCGTCCTGGGCAAGGGATCGCGTGAGCGGGTGGTTCTGCTCAATGCCAGCGCCAACGGCTGGCTTAAGCGATACCTGGCCGACAACCGACCGAGGCTGGCCGGACCGGCTGCACCGGAGCCGTCCGATCCGCTTTTCGTCAGCCGCGAAGCGACGCCGCTTTCCACCCGGTCGGTGCACAGGATAGTGATCAAGCATGCTGAAAAGGCTGGCATCACGAAGACAATCACCCCACACACGCTGCGCCACACGTTCGCCACGCACCTGCTCGAGGGCGGCGCCGACTTGCGTGTCGTTCAGGATCTGCTCGGGCATTCCAGCATCAGCACCACGCAGATCTACACGCACGTGAGCCTGGAGCGCCTGAGACGCATCTACATGAGCTCGCACCCGCGGGCTTAGCCAGGCTGAGCGACAGCTTGAGCGACAGGCCGGCCGACCCGGGTCGTGCATGCAACCGGGCCCGGCAGAGCCTGAGGCGTTCGGACGCGTAGCATGTCAGGGGATGGGATATAATGACTCTCACTCTGGGGGGCGCCTGTTATGAGGCTCTCCTGAGCCCAGACAAAGAGTGTGGCACAACGTAGAGCAAAATCCAGGCACAGGCAGTCCGGCGGGCTGATCGCCTTTCTAGGGCGGATGTTCCGGGCTGCTTTCCTGCTTGCCTGTGTGGCCGGTGCCGTGGCAGTCGGCTACGCAGGAGCCTTCCTCTGGAAGCAGCTGCGGGAACTTCCCGATGTGACCGTGCTGGAGCGCTACGAGCCGATCGAAGCCATTCAGATATTCGACCGCAACGACAGGCTCGTCTGTACGGTGGAGGGCGACGAGGATCGCCGGGTGGTGCCGCTCACCCAGGTGGCCAACCAGATGCAGCAGGCCATTCTGGCGGCCGAAGATCATCACTTTTACGAACACCACGGCATAAACCTGCCCAGCATCGCGCGGGCGGCACTGGCCAACCTCCAGGCGGGACGCGTCGTGGAGGGCGGTTCCACCATTACCCAGCAGCTCGTGAAGAACCTGTTTTTCGACGAGCCTCGACGCAC
Source organism: Candidatus Obscuribacterales bacterium (assembly GCA_036703665.1). Lineage (GTDB taxonomy): Bacteria > Cyanobacteriota > Vampirovibrionia > Obscuribacterales > Obscuribacteraceae > DATNRD01. The sequence goes on along the minus strand of DATNRD010000304.1, from coordinate 2,631 downwards.
CCTCGAACGAAAAATCAAAGAAGCCTTCATGTCCTGGGAGCTTGAGCGGCGCTATCCGAAAGACAAGATTCTCGAGCTGTACTTGAACCAGGTTTACTTCGGCAACGGTGGCTATGGCATCGAGCGGGCCGCCTCGCGTTACTTCGACAAAACGGCAGCCTCTTTGTCCCTGGCGGAGTCAGCCTTTCTGGCCGGCCTGGTAAAGGCCCCCTCCGAACTGAGCGCCGACAGACAAGCGGCGCTGGCGCGCCAGAGGGACATCCTCAATAAGATGGTCGAATACGGGTACATCACCCGCGATCAGGCGGAGAGCGCCAAGAAACAGAAGCTCGCCTTCAAGCGCGGCGTCAACCCGCTTCAAAAGTACCCTTATTACATAAGCTATGTCTTGCAGATTCTGCGCGATCGCTTCAGTGCCGCGGAGATGCGCCGCCAGGGCCTGCGCGTGTACACGAACCTCGATCCGGTGGCTCAGGAGATTGGCGAGACGACGCTCACCGAAGCGATCAAGAAGGCGCCCAAGGGTGTCAGCCAGGGCGCGCTTGTTTCGGTTCAGGTGTCCGACGGGGCGGTCATCGCCCTGGTCGGCGGTGTCGGTGACTTCTGGAGGGCACAGTGGAACAGGGCTACCAACCCGCATACGGCCGGTTCATCCTTCAAGCCGTTCGTTTACCTGGCGGCTTTCATGAAGGGCGTGCTTACGCCCGATAGCGTTATCGAGGACACGCCGCTGGTGGTGAAGCAACCGTGGGGACTGCCGCCTTACGCTCCCAAGAACTTCGACAAGAAATTCATGGGCAAGATAACCGTTCGCAAGGCCCTGGCTCTTTCTCGAAACGTATGTGCCGTACGTGCCGCGCAGCTGGTGGGAATGGACCGCGTAATAGAGACGGCGCGCCTGGCAGGGATTACCGCCAAGCTCGATCCCAACCTGTCTCTTGCTCTGGGCAGCTCGGCCGTTTCGCCGCTCGATATGGCCGGGGCCTATGCCACCTTCGCCCGTGCCGGTGTGGCGATCAAACCTCAGGTCATTCGCCGGATTGAAAACAATAAGGGACAGGTCATCGAGGTGTTCGAATCGAGGGTGGACAAGGTGTTCGAGCCAGAGCCGGTGGCTCAGCTCGTGGACGTGTTGCAGGATGTCGTGAGGTTCGGCACGGGCACGCAGGCCAGGCTCCCGGACCGGCCGGTGGCCGGAAAGACAGGCACTGCCGATGAATCGAAGGACATCTGGTTTATAGGTTTTACCCCGGATCTGGTCACGGCCGTGTGGGGCGGCAACGACGAGAATCTGCCCATACCCGGCACATACGTTACCGGCGGAACGGTAATGGCGCGGATCTGGCGGCAATACAATCAAGCCTATTACGAAAAGCATCCGACTCCACCGGGCTCGTTCATCGCCCCGATGAAGCTGGTCGAGGAAAAGCCTGCAGAAGGCTCGGAGCCTGCCGGGATTGAGGCGGAGCAGGCCCTGCCGCCACCAGAGTCGGTGCCGGTGGCTCCGTTCGGGATGGAGCCCGGAGACACGCCTGTTTCCGCGCCGGCTGAAACCGGCGCGGCGGATCTGGAGGCGCCGGTCGAGCCGGCCCCGGCGCACAGCGGGCAACCGATGCTTCCTGGCGGAGCCGTTCCTGCCCCGCTGCCGGAGATTCCCCGGCCCGTGCCGCCTGGGCCGGCGCCGTCTGCCTACCCGAACTCCTTGCCGCCTCCTCGCGCTCCTTATCCCGGACCGACTATAATGATGCAGTTTCCCGGCAACAGCGCCCCCGGGCATGCTGACGCGCGCGCGCGTGACGGTGCTGCGGCCATGCCGGCACCGCCAGGCAGCGCCCCAGACAGCACGATCTTGCAGTCCCATAAGGGCGTGACGAACTATCGATAGGTTCGCGAGGGATCAATGACGGGCAGGGCAGCGGGTACCGGCGAATCAAAAAGCGCAGAGCCTGCTTCTCAGCAGACCGGGAAGCTCGTCGTCAAGCAATCGAATGCCACCAGGGTGTGGCTGGCCGTGGTCATGTCCGTGCTCCTCCTAATCTGGTGGCAGACCCGCAATCCGACCTCGAGCCGTTTCAACTTCTTCCTCAATGGCGATTCAGTGGCTGTGGGGGCCGCGGTGCTCATTGACGGAACGGTGGCTGGACGGATGACCGCTCCGCCCAATTCGGGGCTGGGAGGGGCAGCCTTCTATACCGATCTGGCCGACGGTCGTCACGTGGTGGAGGTGCGAAAGCCCGGCTACAAGTCGTTCAGAAAGGAGATTGACATGCAGACGAAGGGCTACGTCAGTGTGGAACTGCAGCCGGAAGGCAAGGGCGACGATGACTTGGACGACATTTAGCGGAGTTGCCTACCAGAAGTCAGGCGGGTCGCGGGCAATCCTGTCGGAAGCTCTAGGGAGCGGGTGCGGGGTAGCGGCAAGGTTGGCTGGGGGCGGCGGTGATGCCGGAGTCTAAGTGGGTCGGTCTGCTGGGGATTGCCACCATATTCGGCATCGCTCTGCTGCTGTCCAACAACCGCAAGGCCATTAACAGGCGCCTGGTCTTCTCCGGTCTGGCCCTGCAGATCCTGATGGCGGTTTTCGTGCTCAAGGTGGAGTTCGGTCAGAACCTCTTCAAATCCATCGGCGAT
>DATNRD010000303.1:0-4243 GCA_036703665.1 Candidatus Obscuribacterales bacterium | reverse complement strand
GGTACCACTTTCGGTATCAAAAGGCAAGCTCTTGGCATCCAATTTGAGTGACTACAACCGCAAAAACCGTCGTGCCCACGAGGGCTCTTAACGAAAATTCGAGCCCTTCCGGCTCTCAGAAACCGGGTTTTCTACAGACCCCCACCCTACCCATGGGCTTCCAACAGGTAAGTTGGGTTAGAGTGTCGCTGAGCGGAAGGTTGAGCGTATGTGCAGATCGCTGGCTCTGTCACTGCCCGCGCTTTAGCATCTCGTCGAGCTGCTCGAGCCGGCTGAGGCGTGCCTGGAGCTTTTGATGCGGTAGCGCCTGCTGCAAGCCCATGGCGTATACATCCCGCTCGCTTCTTGTGTGCGCCTGTAAGGTGTCGAGAATGAAGAGACCTGTTCCGACCACGAAGCACGTGCTGCCCTGGGCGATCGATTTGGAGAAACGCTGCGGGCTGTTGTAATAGCGAAAGCCGGCGTACGAGAGCAGAGTTCCCCAGGCTATCTTGGTACCGCCGATAGCGCCGTTCCAGACGAGTCGTTCCAAGAAAGCCCGATCCGCCTTCTTCCTTTCGCCAGCATTCATCAGACCTTGTGCATCAAAGATCGAATCCTGGCTGTCATAGACAGCCAGGCGAGCCGAGAGTCCCGGTGAGGAGCCGGCGCCCTGGAGCCCGGAGGCGGCTTGCCTGAGTGCGTCGCGGTCTGCGTCGAAGGCATGACCATCGGCTGCCGCGATGAGGCCGAGCTCCCGGCGCACTTTACGTGAGGCCAATTTGGCACCCAGCTTGGCTGTAACACGGCCTACGACTGGCGCAGCAACAATGTGTGAGCCCGAGAGAATGAACCCGATACCGGCAGGACCCGCCACGCTAGGTCGGCGGGCTGCAACAGCGATGAGCCCCCCGAGTGCGCCGATGTACCCTCCCGTGCCGGCGGCGGCCAGACCATTGAGGTACGATGCGTCGCGTGACCAGCGCCTGCCGACAGCTCTGGCATAGAACTGACAGTACTCGTTGAGCGCCAGGTCGCGGACATCCGCCAGTACCTTGCCTTCCTGCCTGGCAACCGCTCGCTCCTGCTCGGACAGTTCAGCGCTGCCTGCCGTCACCCTGTCACGCTCGCTCATCAAACGGTCGATTTCGTCTTTCAAAGCCAGCGCGCGTTTTTTAGTTGTCTTGGCATCGAAGCCTCTTTTCCTTATGCGATAGTCCTTGATTGTGTCGATTGTTGCTTCCAGCAACAATCCGCCGACAAGTATCGAGTGCCCGATCATGAGCAGCATGGGCCCGGCCTTCAGCGTGTTACGGCTGGCGGTGCGCGGTCGCTGCCACGTGCGCCAGCGTTCGGCTGACACCGTGATGATACCGGCGTTCGATACGCCTGCCCCGGCAAGGTTCCACAAGAAGACTCGCCAGGGCTTCAGCCTACCGCGATCCGTAGACTCGATGCGAAGATGCGTATTCAGGCGAAGTAGCTCGAGCTCCTTCTCTACAATGCGTGTTGTCAAACTATCGAGGTATTGGGCAGAAAGTGCTGGTGACGCATCCGGTCCACCGCCCGCTGCCAGCTCACTGACCGGTGTCGACCAAACGGGTTGATTGCTCAGCAATGCCATGCACAGGAGTGATACAACAGTGTGCAAGCTGGTTCGCCTGTATTTTTCAGCCATTAACTGCGGAGCCCTCATCGGGTAGTTCTTAGCTCAGAGCCAATTGTCGCGCGTTGCTGCCGGCAAGTCCCCATCCTCCGGGATGGCCTGTTGAATACTGACATCAGTACGGGGAATGATGGAACGACAGCAACGAAACTGCCAGCCCTATTCTTGCTTATGTCCGCCGTCAAGCACGTCATTTGCCCTGGACAAATTTGCCATCATGGAGGGAAACCCGAGGGTTGTCACGCCAAGGATCATGGCATGGCGGATCTCATCGGCTGTCAGTCCCTGATCCAGCGCTCTACGGCAATGCGCATGAACCGCCCCCTCCAGTCCGGCGCCGGCAGCCGTCGCCAGCCGCACAAGCGCGATTTCCCTGTCGCTCAGGGGACCGGCCTCTCCGGCAGCATTGCCAAGCGATTCGTAGCTGCTGAACACGTTGGGATACAGCTTCTTGAATTCAAGGAACGGCTTTGGAAGTACGCTCATTTTCCTTCTCCCGAAACTTCAAACACGAGCACGGTCCAGACCCGGATAATTGTATTACCTGCCTTGGCGGTTCATTTCAGGGGCAGAGTATGACGGGGCACATGTGGCCTCTATCCAACAGATACATCTGATCCAGTCATTGCTGCCGCGCCCGCTGCATCCTGGCAAGGCTGGTGAGGTGTATCGGCGCCCTGTCTCCCGGCAGGCGCTTGGTCGGACGACAGAACCGCCGCAGGCTCTCCGGGGTGATGGATCAAGCCAACCAGCGCCCTTGTAATCCGTCGCACCAGCCCCAGGAAAGTAATTAGCCATGCCAGGATGGCGATATACACGAAGACCTGCGGAATTGCATAGAGGAAATCCAGCCTGGTCACTTTGGCTAGCTGAAATGTGCAAGCCGTGTACATGCCTAGCGGAAAGACCAGGCCCCAATAGAGCGGATCGTAAGCCACCGGGTATCTCTTGTAGACGTGACGCCAGACGGCCAGCGTCACGAGCATGGGTATCCACCACGTAGCGGTGGCCCAGAAGAGCAGCGTAAATCCCTGGAGGAACGGCACCAGCTGCTCAAGCAGCGCCGACTTTGGAGCATTGAGGATCAGTCGTGTCCCGGCCAGCGTCGATATGGCGACAGCTCCCATGTTGATCCAGTATGGCGGTGCCAGGTCCGACGGCAGGAACTTGAAAAATGTATATCGATAAAAGATCAGTGAGATGGTCCATATGTACAACATGCCACCGCACAGCCACATGATGAGGCTGAAGAAGAGCATCTGCTCTCGATATGGACCGAACTGGTCGGCGAGCAAGCCGCCAAGATTGGATACAGCCTGCGTCGTAACAACAGTCAACAACCAGCCTCCATTGATTCCCTCGGCAAGCGGCGGCTTTTCTTCCTTGACCGTGAGAACCGTGAAGATTGCGTAGGTAAGACACAGCCACAAGGCAAGCGCACCAAACCATAGCCATGTCGCGGCTGCCAGGTTGTGGCCCAGGAGCACAAATTGCACGCCAAGCACGCACGCGCCGGCAATGGTGGTGAAAAAGCCTACGCAACGGTTGTGGTCCGTCAAATCGGCCAAAATGCGGTGTGGATGCCAGGCAACTCGAAGAGCCGTGAGCACGCACAGGCCCGCAAAGAATACGATATTCAATACGAACAGCAGCTGCGGCACGGCCGGAATCCCCAGCCAGAGGCTGGCCACCGAGACTATGCCTGTACCCATGACCATGGCGAAGTAGGCGGGGTGCAGCTTCTCCGTGCTGGCTTTAAGCAGGTCTATGAACGCTCGAATCATTCTCTGTATGCCAAGATTGCCTGACTTTCAGCAAGTTACCAATTAGTGAGAATCGCAGCCGGATGGCGAGATCCCTTGCCAAAATTGTTCCATTTCCTCCGCTTTGTGTCAGGTAGTTTCAATCTCGTCACCCTGTTACTTTCACAGCCTATTTGCAAGTCAAACTCAACCGAAAGGCGTATTGAGAATGCGCACAACGAATGTTGGGGGATTGACCGGAATCGTCAAGAATGGTGGCAGGTCGGAGACCGAACGATTGTGCTCCGCAGAGAAACAAAGGAGGTCGGCCGCAAGGCCAGAGCATATATGAGGCAAACACCAGAGAACAGAGCCCTTCTTCTGGGCACGCTCGCTTTCACGGTTGCATTTGCGGTATGGGGATTGCTGGCAGGGCTGATGCCGATATTGAAGAAGGAGCTTGCTCTGACTGCGGCCCAGGCCAGTCTGCTGGTTGCGGTGCCTGTTATTCTCGGATCCCTCGGACGCATTCCCGTAGGTATGCTGGCCGACCGCTTCGGGGGGCGTGCGGTTTTCTCCGTCCTTCTCTTCTTCATTGTTGTTCCGGCAATAGCGCTGGGCTTCGCAGAAACCTACAATATGTACCTCATGGTGGCTGTCTTTCTGGGAGTTGCTGGTACATCCTTTGCTGTCGGAGTCAGTTACGTGTCACGCTGGTTTCCCCCGAACAAGCAGGGGACGGCACTCGGTATCTATGGTGCGGGCAACATAGGTCAGTCCATAGCCGTCTTCGGCGCGCCGGCCCTTGCAGGTCTGCTCGGTATCAAGTGGGCCGTCTGGACATTTGCGGCGGTGG
>DATNRD010000302.1:0-12774 GCA_036703665.1 Candidatus Obscuribacterales bacterium | reverse complement strand
AGAGCCGCTATGCTGAGTCCGAGCCGTTATACAAACAGGCTATCGCCATCGACGAAAAGACGCTCGGTCCTGACCATCCCGGGCTGGCCGCTGACCTGAACAATCTTGCGCTCCTGTACATCGCCCAGGGTCGGTATGGTGAAGCAGAGCCGTTGCTCAAGCGAGCCCTCACCATATACGAAGGCGTCTATGGGCAGGAGAATCTCCTCTACATAAAGTGCCAGAGCGACCTGGCTACGGCGTACGAACAAACCGGCAAGTATGCCGATGCTGACCGCTTTTATCGCAACGCGCTGGCGCTCAGCCAGAAGGTGCTCGGGCCCAACCACCTGGAAACCGCCAAGCTGCTCAACAGCGTGGCGTTTGTCGCTTACAAACAGGGCAAGTATGCCGACGCAGAAACTCTCTACAAATGGGCTCTGGCGAGCTCCGAGGCGGCACTGCCACCGGACAGCCCGCTGCTGGCTGCATGCCTGGAGGACTACTCCAGGGTATTGCGCAAGCTCAACAAGATCACCGAAGCCGAGCAGTTAGAAACAAGGGCACAGACTATCCTGGCCAACCAGAATCAGCCCGGAAGCTAGACCGGCAGGACAAATACCGCCAGCGCCCATGCCAACCGAGGAAATGCATGCGACCAATAGATCACATTCCACTCTGGGCCCTGTCCATTGTCACAGTTGCCATCGTGCTCCTTGCCGTGGAAACCGGCTTCAGGTTAGGAGCGTTTTTCAGCTCCAAATCCAAACCGGAGCATGAGTCGTCGGTAGGCATGATGGTTCAAGCCACGCTCGCGTTACTGGCTTTCCTCCTGGCGTTTACATTTGGGATTGCTTCAGATCGTTTCAACGACCGAAGAGTCTTGATCATCGAAGAGGCCAATGCGATCGGGACAACATACCTGCGTGCAGACTTTCTGCCGGAAGCAAACAGAAAGGTGGTTCAGAACCTTCTTCGAGAATACGTTGACCTGCGCGTGCGTCTGCAGCGCGATCCCAACCGTTTGCGCCAGGCATTGGCTGACTCCAACCAACTGCAACAGCGCCTTTGGCAGCAAGCGGTGACAATGGGCAGGGCAAATCTCGACTCGGATGTTGCCGCTTTATTCATAGAGTCTCTCAATGAGATGATCGACTTGCAATCGAAGCGCATCGCCGCCGGGCTGTACGCTCGCATCCCGGAAAACATCTGGGAGACGCTCTATCTCATGGTGTTTCTCGCCATCGCTGCCATGGGATACCAGGCCGGAACGGCAGGAGCCCGCAACTGGCCGATTACTGGCGCCCTGGCCCTCTCCTTTGCCATCGTCATGGTGATGATCGCCGACCTCGACAGGCCCATGGAGGGAGTTCTCAAGGCAAGCCAGCAGCCGCTCATAGACCTGAGCAACAGAATCGGCCCGCCCACCCCCGGCCGACAATAGCGCCAGAGTCTTTCGAACCTGCGGGCAGAGCGCGGGTACAATGAAAGTGATAACCGCCACTGCAAAGGATGGCGGTTTGACCAGGAGGTGGGCTCCAGCTCACCTCCGCTTGTTCGTTTCAGCCAGATGACTGCAGTTTCAGCAGCCTCGTCACCTCTCGATCAAAGGCTGCAGCAAAGGCTCGCTTTTCCCTATCGCCGAATTGCTTTGGACCAGCCATGATCTGCCCGCTGTCACGCAACTCTTGCATGAGGTTTCGAGCCGCAAGACGATCGCCGATATTGTCCTGCGTGTACGTGTCGCCGCGCGGATCAATGACCACGATGCCGCCGGGGATTAATATATGCGCCAGCGGTATGTCAGGGGTGACAACCACATCGAACCGCTCGGCGTGTTCTCTGATGTAGAGATCAGCGGCATCTGGAGCAGGCTCCACTTGTACCAGCGAGAGATACGGTGACTCAGGCAATCGCAGGCTTTTGTTCGCCACAAATATGGTTTGGACGGCTCGCCGGTTGGCAGCCGCGACGACAATGTCTCTGACGGCGCCAGGGCAGGCATCAGCATCAATCCAGATTCTCATTACAGTACGCGCTCCCGACTTTCCGAACAATGAATCTTTGGGATGATGCTTACTACAAAAATAGATGCTACATAGCAAATAGTGCGGCTTGCAACAACTGACATACTAACTTGACCCTTGAAGGTACGCCAAATGAGAAATCCTGATGCACACGGCCTCAACGCTAGGCAGGGCTTCTCCCTCGTGCGCAGCGGCGCCAGGGGTCGATCAGCTCGATGCTCACGAATGGTTGTCAGTTTCCTCCTGGTTTCCTTAATGGGGACACTTCAGGTTGCCGGAATCGCAGCGGACGAACCCAGCACGGCCGCCGGTGACTCGACTGCCGCTCCCATGCTCAAGGGCGCGGTAGTCAAGGTTGAGGTCACGCTCAACGATCTGCGGGATGCACGCCTGTCCATAAGCAGGGTACGGAAGGCAGCCGCGAACCTTTATGACGAGGTAACAAGGCAGCAGGTAACTATGAGCTATAACCCAAACTTCGTTGGAACGACAGTGATCATGACACCGACGGCATCGTTCAGCGGACGCTTCTTGCCGCCCAGGAAGAAGTGGGTAGATGCTTCCATGGCAGAGATCGGCCCCATTATCAAATTATTCAAGGAAGACGTGGACGCAGCGATAGAAAGCAATCGCCGCACCGAGGTTAGCGAGTCCGCGCGCAAAGAGCTGGATCCTCTAAGAGACGAGGCTTTCGCAGCGGTCAACAGCTCTTTCGATCTCTACAAACAGCTCGAGTCGCTGACCGGCGGACCTAGCTACGACAATAATTCCATTGCTTCCGTGACCAAAGAGCTAGACAAGCAGATGGAGCAACTCGATCGCTCCCTGAAGAAGGGCATCGCCGTTCTCCAGAAGGAGGCAAAATCCTCCAGAAAAGCCAGCACATAGCACATCGCTGCGAGGAATGCACAATGAATACTGCTGAGGCACAACGTCTCGAAAGCGAACGGCGCGATCAGACGCCGTGGAAAAAATGGGGGCCGTATCTCAGCGAGCGCCAGTGGGGGACCGTGCGCGAGGACTACAGCGAATCGGGAAATGCCTGGGACTCCTTCCCTCACGATCACGCCCGATCGAGAGCCTACCGGTGGGGAGAGGACGGTCTGGCTGGACTGTCGGACGACAAGCAGGTTTTGTGCTTCGCGCTTGCCCTGTGGAACGGGAAAGATCCGATCATAAAGGAGCGCCTCTTCGGCCTGACCAACGGCGAGGGCAACCATGGCGAGGACGTAAAGGAGTACTACTTCCATCTGGACAGCACTCCCACGCACTCCTACATGAAGTACCTCTACAAGTATCCGCAACGGGCGTATCCGTACGATCAAATTGTAGCTAGCAACCGGTACAGAAATCGCTCGGAGTTTGAGTACGAACTCATCGACACGGGCGTATTCGACGACAATTGGTATTTCGACGTCTTCGTCGAGTACGCAAAGGCTGCTCCGGAGGACATTCTGATAAAAGTCAGCGTCCACAACCGGGGCGATCAAGATGCGGCACTGCATGTCCTGCCGACGCTCTGGTTCAGAAACACATGGTCATATGACACGGGTTCCGACCGGCCGGTGATAAAAGCTCTTCCTGGCGCGGCTGGTGCCACCATTGTTGAAGCCTTCCACTGGAAACATGGTGAGCGATATCTTTACGCTGAGGGAGACGTTCCCCTTCTGTTCACCGAAAATGAGACCAACGAATTACGACTCGTCGCAAGGCCGAACAGAACACCATATGTAAAAGATGGCATTAACAATTACCTGGTTAGCGGCAGAAAGGATGCAGTCAATCCAAACAGAGAAGGAACAAAGGTCTCTCCCCACTACCAGATGCACGTGCCTGCCGGAGGAAAGATCGTCTTACGCCTGCGCCTGACAGACATCCAGCCCGAAAGGATGCCACACCAGGGACCATTTGGAAAACCTTTCGACGACTTGTTCACCGAGCGGATTCAGCAAGCCGATGAGTTCTACCGGTCGATCACCCCACCGGCCTTGTCGGAGGACGAGGCGGCCATAATGCGGCAGGCGCTCGCCGGTATGCTGTGGAGCAAACAATACTATTATTTCGATGGCATAAAGTGGCTGAAGGAGCATGGTTACGATCCAATGAAGGGAGATGGGCCCCCGGTGCGAAACAAAGAATGGTTCCACATGGTAAATGACGACGTCATCTCCATGCCCGACAAGTGGGAGTACCCGATGAATTTGTTCGAGGTAAGCCGCGAACTGGCAAGGCGGCTGGCCAGCATTTTCCAGCGTTCCGCCGATGGCCGGCGCCCGGTTTACGGCGGAACGGAGAAATTCCAGGCGGATCCTTACTGGCGTGATTATGTTCTCTTCTACGAGTACTTTCACGGCGACAACGGAGCCGGCCTTGGGGCCAGCCATCAGACCGGCTGGACTGGGATTGTCGCGCGACTGATGCAGTTGTTCGCTGATCTGAAGGCGGAGGAGCTGTTGGCGGGCGGTAAAAGAGCAGCTTTCAAGCGTCGTGAGGAAGTACCGTCTGCGACGTAGCTTATCCGGGCAAATCCACGCGGCGAAGTGCGCGGGCAGGAAGAATTATTCTATGCCGGACTCACAGTACCCCTTGCTCTATCAGATGAACACGCGAGTGCGGTTGACGGAGCTGTCCCGCCAACTCGGTCGGCCGGCAACTCTAGATGACATTCCAGACGACGAGCTGGATCGTTTGGCGGCTGCGGGTTTCCACTGGGTCTGGCTTCTCAGCGTCTGGCAAACCGGTCCTGCCGGTCAGCGTATCTCACACACTAACGAGGAGTGGCGCAGGGAATTCCAGGAGACGCTGCCCGATCTGACGGAAGAGGACATCGCCGGCTCCGGATTCGCAATTACCGATTACAGAGTTCACGAGAACCTTGGCGGGGACGCCGCCCTGTCCAGGATGCGTGAGCGCCTGCGCCGGCGAGAGTTGAAGCTGATGCTCGACTTCGTTCCCAATCACACTGCGCTGGACCATTACTGGGTAGAGACTCATCCGGAGTATTACGTGTCAGGCACGCTTCTGGATCTGTCACAGGCTCCACGCAACTACACAAAGGTCAAGAGCAGGTCCGGAGACTTGATTCTGGCCCACGGGCGCGACCCATATTTCCCCGGTTGGCCGGACACTTTGCAGCTCGACTATGCTAATCCAAGCACGCAAGAGGCCATGACCGGCGAGTTGCTGAAGATCGCGTCAAAGTGTGACGGCGTGCGATGCGATATGGCCATGCTCGTATTGCCCGATGTTTTTGAGCGGACCTGGGGGAGGCGACCGAAACCCTTCTGGCAAGAAGCAACGAACCGAGTGCGCGAAGCCTCGCTGGATTTTTGCTTCATGGCCGAGGTTTACTGGGACCTGGAATGGGCCCTGCAACAGCAGGGATTCGATTACACCTACGACAAGCGGCTGTACGATCGCCTTCGCGAAGGACATGCCGGACCGGTGCGCGATCATCTTCGCGCGCCCCTGGATTACCAGCGCAAAAATGGCTCGTTTTCTGGAAAATCATGACGAGCCTCGCGCGGCTGCAACTTTCTGGCCTGAGGCTCATCAAGCCGCGGCTGTGATTACCTTTCTGTCTCCAGGACTGCGCTTCTTTCACCACGGCCAATTCGAAGGCCGGAGAAAGCGTATCTCACCCCACTTAATTCGGGGTCCGGAGGAACCTGCAAATCAAACTTTGCAGCGATTCTACGACCGCATGCTCGCTGTGCTGCGCCTTCCGGTCGTGCACCAGGGGGAGTGGCAACTGCTTGAGTGTGTGCCTGCCTGGGAAGGAAACTGGACTTGCGATTGTTTCGCATGCTTCGCCTGGCAAGGATATGACGACAAGCGCCTGCTGGTCACAGTCAATTATGCACCGAACCGCAGCCAGTGCTACGTCCGCCTTCCGTTCTCGGACATTGGCGAACCAGAGTGGCGATTACAGGATCAAATCGGAGACGCGACGTACAACCGCGACGGCATCGACCTGCAATCCCGCGGACTCTTTCTGGATCTCGCACCATGGCAAGCTCACGTTTTCTCATTAGCGGCTGGCGCTGCTAGTAAGCCGGCCTTGCCAGCGCTTGACCCGTTGCACTCTGCTCTCCAATAACTGGATAGCCACACGTCTATGGTGCGCCTGACCTTTGCCCGGCTGCAGTTCGAGCAACAGCTTGGCTAACTTAGCAGCCTTGCCCTTGCCGGAAATGCCTTGCAAGAAGGCGCGGACCGCCTCATCCGTGATGCTCGCACCGGATGCAGTACTACATTCGTACAGCAACTCGAGCATAGGGATGGGAGGGCTCTGCACAGAGTCCGGCGGCAGGGTGGCCAGGCACCGCTGCAGAGCAATGCCTACAAAGTCACAGTGCAGGGGCGAGATGCGAGCAACATCCCTAAGGGCTCGGATCCAGCGGGCTAGAGTAATCTTTCCTGTCGACAGCAACTTTCCGAGCACGGTTCCGAATGTGGTGCCGTCCAGGCGGCAATCTTCGATACTGGCAATGAGGGCATCAAGACCGGTGCGTGCAGCCTCCGGTTGCTTGGCGGAAAGCGCCAGCGCAATCAACCAGGCTCCCAGCCCGGAAGTCGGCACATCGGGGTCGAACAGGCAGTGCCAGGCGCTTTTCCAGTACGTTCCCTGGCTGTCCAGATAGAGCGCCATCCTGCGCGTCTGATAGGCAAAGTAGGACTCCCTGTCCAGAGGCCAGATAAGCTCCAGCACGTCAGAGGTATCCCAGGTAACGGTCTGATCATGGAGCAGCTCCGTGGGGAAAAACTTCACACCCGGTCTCTGTTTGACGAGCGGACAGGATTCGATGGGCAGCAAGTTCGAGGCGTGGTCCATGGTGAGGCCGAATATGCCGTTCGACCGCTGGGAGTATTCTTTGAGTTTTTCCCCGTAAGTCGCCCGCTCTGCACAATCAGGACCCAATCCCGGAAACCTCTCGCGCAACAGCTGGCTGTTTCCCCTCGGTTCCCGGCAACGAAAGGCCGCTACCCAGATCTCAGCAGTACGCAAAGCACCTTGCAGCTCGCCACCGAGCGCCCACTTCAGAGCGCTCAAATACTCCTCATTGCCGGCAGGCAAAAGCTCGAGCGCTCGTGTTCTGTTGTCCGGCGCCAGGCGCAGCAGAGCCTGAATGAAGTCCGCCTTGTCTATGTTGACACCGGCGGATCGCCATTGACCGAGGCGCTCGGGTAAGACGAGCGGGTCTATCCAACCGCCTTCGTGCGTGGGCGCTGACAACAAAGGCAACGAACGTCGCTTGGGCACGTGGTTGGCAATGGAAAAGGCACGCTCGGAGAAGAATTGCAACGGACCCGGAAGCGATAGCGGATGCTGCACGGCGACACCGAACGCCTGGAGAAGGGGCTTGATGATACCTTGATGGTAGACCTTGCCATCCATCCAGGCACGCCCAATGGCGGACAAGTCAAGCAGAACGTTGACGCCGGAAAACGGCTTGAACGCAAAGGAGCTTTCGACGTTGGTGAGCATCTCGTCCACCTTTTTGCGCAGCGAGGACACGCGGCTGTCGAAATCCGCCGGCCGTTCGTGACACAAGCGCATCAGTCCGTCCAGAACCCGCTCCACGTCGTCGGCGCTCGCGCCTCCCTGCAGGACGTGCATGAACAGGACGACGAGGTCATCGAGACTTTGCAGCGGTTGCACTCGTTGCGCCGGATCGAGTCGCGGAATATGGGTACTCGCCAGCGTGAGGCAAGGGGGCAGTGCTCCCCCGTCTCTTACCGCGGCAACGGCCGCCTGAATGCCGGCCACCTCCGCGAGCCGCGAAGGAAGCGATGCTGCTGTTGCAAGCAACTGATCGATGTAGCCCTCATCTTCTGTCGGCACGTGAGACGCTTCGCTCTCTGCCCCGTCAGGAACGAGCCGCTGCGCCTGCTGCTTAACCAATCCGGACAGGCGCTCGCTGCGACTTTTAAGCTCGGACCGCACGACCTCCGAACGGAGTGCCTCGGTTCTTTTCAAGATAGCCAGCGCACGCTTGTGGATATCGCTGCTTGTATGATCGAGAGCGTCGAGCACCACTACAGCAATCTGCTCCAGCTTTGCGGGGTTGTCCGCGACCAATCCTTCAAGTAGCTTGAGCGCCGCAGCGGCTGGTTCCTTGCGCCGCTGGTAGAACACGTTTGGAAGGCACCCGAGCAGATCCTCGACGGGCAGATACTCGCGATGACATTTGCCGATACATTCAAGGCTCCACAGCAATGTTCCCGAATCCTTCGTCGAGAGAAGCCCGACGTACCTGTTCAGCATACTGTCCATGTCAGTCGGACTGAGATTGAGTTCGTCGTGAATCGATCGAAACCACTCCGCCGGGGGCGAGTTCTGAGAAGAGCCACCGGTCGAACGCGATTGGCCGTCAGTCGAAAGGCGCGTGATCCATGTGAAGCAGGCTTCGAGCAACCTGTCGCGCAACGAGCGATCGGCAAGCCCCAGCTCAGCCAGCGCCACTTTCCAGATGTAGGACGCCCGCCGCCACTGCTCATGCCTGGCAGGCCAGGTTCTCCAATCAAAGTCTGCTTCGAGCAAGCGCCTATCTCTCAATTGCTCTGTTATGGAGTTCGGATCTGACAGCGCTTGCATCGCCCGGTCCTCCTCGAGCATTCGCCACAAATGACACTCGAGAAGCTCGCGGTCGTTCTTCAGTTCGCCAAGAAGCTCGGCGACCTCTCTTTGTCCCAGTCCGAGCGCCATACTGAGCCAATAGCTCGACCCTCTCTCGGCGATCGCCAGTCCATCTAGTTCAACCTGACGAACGAGACTCCACGCGCCAACCGGTTCCCTCTCGCAGGCAAAGTCCAGCCAGCGCCCAAACCAGGACGGGCGCCTGTCTCGCATTACTACAAACGCGCTTGCCAGGTCCGGCAAACCTGCCTTCCTCACATCGGTCAGCCCCGCAGAAGCCAGAAGCGCCAATCTGGCCAGCGGCAAGATCGCCGGATCGCGCGCCTCGCGGGGGATATCCAGGCGTCCCTGCTCCACGTCCTTTCGGAGGTCTAATGCCTTCTGAATGCGCTTCGGAGCGTTACCGCCGATTACAGCTAATGACCGTACGAACGGGGTATCGGTTTCCTCAAAAGCATGGGCTACCTCATACCACTGGAGTGCCCGACGGGCCACGGTCCTTCTATCTGCCTCCGAAGCTCCGGCGAAGAATCGAACGCATTTATCCTTGTCCCTTAGAGCGAGAACCCGATCGAGATCTTCCGTCTTCATGCTTCGTCTCCGGACAAGGCGAGCTCCACGGCAAGCATGTGACTGCAAGGACCGCGCTCTCCGGGATGTTTCGCATACCAGGGACACGTGCACCGCCCTCCTGCTTCGCCCAGCATGACGCGGTATTCAGCCCCATCACCCTGAACGTACGCTTCGGCCTCGTCACCTTGCCGCAAGACCAGTCGGACTGCCTTTTCTTCCACTAGCTTTCTGGCCTTCAGCAGCCGGGGATGAAGCTCCTCAACCAGCTCGAGATCAAAAGGCAGCTCTCTATGAAAGTAAGTGCCCTCGGCTAGATCGAAACCGACGAGCCCACGTGATCCCAGCATCGCCAGGGACGACAGCACGGTTTCTCGGTCCGCCCCAAGGCTTTTGCAAAGCGCCTCGGGCTCGAGCTTCGCCTGCCACTGCAATTGCGCCCTGACCTTGGCAAGATCGGATGAGCGACCGGCGGCGAGTTCTACAAGGGCCTGACCTTCTCCTGAGAATCCGCGCGCAGCCTCAGGGCTCAGCACAAGGTGAAATGATGCCTCCGGGCACACCAGCTCCCAACCCGAGACTCCATCAGGCCCGCTATATACGCGCACCACCCGGGCGTGCCGCAAGACATCCTCCAGCACTTTGAGACGTCCCGGCGCTCCAAGGGCAACCGCTCCGGGAGCCTCGCGTTGGCTCAAGCGGACGCCCTTTCCGGCAGGCACCATATACGATACCGCACCCTTCTGCCAGGGCTGTTGCTGCGGCAACGTACGGAGAAGCTGGCGCAGCTCAAAGGCACTCACTTCAAAGGCCGGCTTCATACGGGACTGATAAGCTTGCACCTCCACGAATCCCTTCAGCCACCGCACCGGAAGCTTGACCTTCTTCTCCACCACAGAGCCGGCACTGCGTTCGAGTTCCACACCATCGGCTCCCACATTGAGACCCACCTGCTCTGATGAGAGCACTCCGGACAATGCAGCCCGCATGGGCGGGTTGAAATCCACATTCGTCGTACCCCGGCCGGTCCAGTCACCGTCTATGGCTTCGGGATTGAGATCGAGGCGGCAGTATACCCCGCAACAAACCGAAAATGCTTCAAAGCGCAGGCGTTCTCCCCCGCTCGTTACGACCGGATCGGCGGCAGCCAACAGGCGCTCGCGCAATGCAAGCGGATGGTAAAAGCGCGTCCGGCTGACCAGCGAGCAAGCCAGGAGCATGTCGGCCGTTCGCCTGGGATACTGCATGCGTCCCTGAAAGAAGAACGGGTGCGGCTCCGCACCGCCACTGGTAGCCAGCATCAGCCGCGGCTTGCCGCTGGCGCTCTCCAGCTTGGAAGGAAACGCATAAAGATAGCGGACATTGACGGCTGCCACTGAGGTCATTGCGCTCGTCTCCCGTTCGTTCGTCGCGGATCTTGTTGGCCTGGATCCTACACCAACAATTGCCTGCCTCACCTGGTTATGCCCCAGCCAGGTAGTCCCGATCACACCCAGGGGAGGGGGGAACGGCTCCGACCCGCCGACATTCAACGAGGTCTTCCATGCAGGCCCAGACCGCGTCCACAAAATTGATGGCCAGTAGCCGAATCTCGGGGACGGAGGCAGGTCACCGCGTAAATTCGCCTACTGAGGCGCGAAGCGTCGCAGTTTTTTCACGAACGAAGGATCGACCATACAGACACCATCGACACAGTTACTCGCGGCTACCTTGTTCAACAGGTCCCTTTCATGCGGCCAGAGTGGGATTGGCATCACGCCGGTCGGCAAAGTGCGCTTCGCCGACTTATCTAAGGCTGTCGGCGTCGCCATCGCATCCAGAACCTGTTTGGCAATGCCGGGATCAAGCCAGACGGCTCCCAGCCTTACGCTGCCGATAGCGGATTCAAGACCCTTGTTGTTTCCCCTCAGCACGTAGCCATCTGCGCCGGCGTCGAGCGCGGAAAAGATATCGCTTGCACGCCGGAAGGCGGTGGAAATCAATACACGCACGGCGGGATGTGATTGTCTGATCTGCTGCGTCAGCCGTATGGCGTCCACATCTCGCAGACTCAAATCGAGCAGAACGACATCCACGTGTTTGCCACTGAGCTTCTGCAGAACCTCCGCCTCGCTGGATGCTTCATCGGCAAGCGCCACGCCACGCAGACCGCGCAGGAACTCGCGTAAGGCGCGGCTGCCTTCGTCGTTGCCGACGACGGACAAAACTTGGATTGGTGTCGAGCTAGCCATTTGATTACACAATTACTCTATGTGATGTCGAGTAGTCAAATGTCAGAATAGGTATCCCCATTACTACCGGCTGACCGAAGCGGCAACTACATGAGCACGCGGGCAATGACGGAGCGGTTGCCGCGACAGAGCACTGCAACCGCGCCGGGACAGATTACTCGATGCCTACCTGGCGATTGAATCTAACTTCCGGAGCCACCCACCGCCCTGCGGTTTCTGTGAGTGTTGCTGCTTCATAGCCTCTTTGGCTCGCTTTTCCAGTTCAGCAGGGGGTACATCCTCATTATGGGTTGGCGGCGCAAGGTTCGAAACGGAGGGAGGATCACAAGATGAGGTTTCAGAGGTTCGGTCCGCTCAATACCAACGTGCCGGTAATCGGCCAGGGCTCATGGGAATTGCCGGAGCGGGGAAATGCTGTGGAGACTGCCAAGCAAGCTCTGCGCGCGGGTATTGAGCTAGGGATGGTGCATGTGGACACAGCAGAGATGTATGGAAATGGCAAGGCCGAGACGATCATCGCAGAGGCAATCAAGGGTTTTCCTCGGGACCGCCTCTTCATTGTCAGCAAGGTATTGCCATCGAATGCGTCGTACGCAGGCACCATCAAGTCCTGCGAGGTGTCCCTCAAGCGGCTGCAGCTCGATTACCTCGATTGTTACCTCCTCCACTGGCGCGGACATCATCCCCTGTCCGATACGATGGCGGCGCTGGAAAAGCTGGTGTCTGACGGAAAGATTCGTTCGCTCGGCGTCAGCAACTTCGACATCGCGGATCTGCAGGAGGCGGAGTCGTGTCTTGCAAAGGAGGCTCTGTCCTGCAACCAGGTGCTCTACAACCTGCATGCCAGAGGCATTGAGCGCAAGCTTATAGGCTATTGTCGGCAACGGAATATTGCTGTGGTTGGCTATACGCCGTTCGCACAGAGAAAGCCGCCTGCGCCGGCCAGCAGGGCCGGACAGGTCCTTGCCAGTATTGCTGAGAAGCACTCAGCTACAGTTCGTCAGGTCATCCTGGCGTTTCTAGTCAGGCTCGACGGACTGTTCACTATACCCAAGGCTGCTAAGGTCGAACACGTTAAGGAAAACGCGGCCGCCGGCGATCTTCTCCTTGATGAATCGGACATCCAGGACATCGACGCCGTGTACCCCGCACCGACTAGCGACGTCCCCCTCGGGATGGTCTAGCAGCATCGGGATAAGCCGGCGGGTTGCCCCGCCGACTCCCCCACAGTTCCGGACGTGCCCGTTAAGGCATCCGGCTCCTCAGGTCGTTGGACTCGCGCGGAGATAGGAGTGGACGATACGCGGTCGTGGTAGAGGGAAGCGTT
>DATNRD010000301.1:0-4617 GCA_036703665.1 Candidatus Obscuribacterales bacterium | reverse complement strand
AACTCCGCAATCTTTAGAATGTCCCGGCTGAAGAAGCTCTCCAGAATGGAGACATCGCCTTCATACTGCTCGGTGCCATATCTGACCGGCCGGTTGTTGACGATCGCGAGCACGCTCCCATCCTGCGGCCCCATTGCCTTTTCCGCAATCGTGAACGGCACTTTGTTGAACGGCCAGTGTTCGTCGTATCCAGGCGGCGCTGCGTAGCCTCCAGGAGCCCAGAGGACAATCGACAAGCTCGTTTGCACTAAGATGAGCGCCAACTGGCGGGGTTTCGGACGGACTCTCAGTAGCGCCTTTTCAGTCATGGCTCGGGACTACTTGCCAGGGACGCCGATTTAATCAAGACGCGCACCCCTGCATGCGGGTTCCGCAGAAAGCGCCGGCCGTTACAAGAGGCTCACAATCCCCCGCCGGGTTTTCAGTCCACTGCGATGGCACAACTATGCTGCCAGGGCCAGCTGAATTGTTATATCGTCCCAAGGGACATGAAACGCTTCGTCGTCCAGCTTCTCAATCAAATCGAGTCTGGCCAAGTGCTTCACGTCATCGTAGACATTCTTGTAGTCGCGTTTCAATCCAGCCGCTAGTTTCTTAATGCTCATCGGTCCTTGCTTACGAAGGAACCGCAAAAGCTCCCAGCGCTTCGGAGACAACGCGCTGAAGAGGGTGTTTTGATCAGTGAAGTACAGCCTGTTGATGGGCTCCTCTCCAGCTAAGCCAGCCTCGGCCCTCTTAAGGGCAGCAGTCGTTTCTTCCTCAAGCTGGTCAACGCTCCTAATGGAAATTAGCAAGGTCTTCTTCATAGCTGCCCTCCCTGCGCTCTGACATCGGCGAAAAAATCATTGACCAGTTTCTCCACGCTCTGAAATTCATATTTGGTTTCCATTTCCCCGCTGTGCTTATGATCTCCTTTGGCCCTTTCGTTGTCATAGCGCACCACAGTACGGCCATCACTACGTGAATAATTGAGTCGGTACTTGTATCGGTGTGGTCGTCCCGCTTCCGTCCCCGGCAATAGCCAGATCACAATTGAAAGAATCGACCCGTCTGGAAATTGCTGCCTAATACGGGTGTGGAGTCGAGCGCCCATGGTTCCAGCATACCATATGTGGTTCGACACCATTCACCGATCACAAACGGCACTAGCTCCTTGGTCCCGGCCCCCGCGGCGCCCCCAACTCCGAGCTGGCGCCGGATCTTCTGCCCTGCCTAACGGGTAACCATCCCCGGCAGCTGTGAGCGATCAAGGCTCAAGCAATCGGAACTTCGACTTCGTCCCCTTATCCGACAGTATGAACTTGTGTCCACGCTCGCAGGCTTTTCGCTCGGCATCGCTGACGGTGTGAACATACACGTTTAAGGTCGTCTTAACGTCCAAGTGATTGAGGGCGCTCTTGATGAGCGACACGTCGGCACCGGTATTAGCCATCCAGCTTGCCATGCTGTGTATTCGGCAGTTGTCGCAAGAAGCGCCAACGTTTGACCACGTGCTGAAGCGAACCCTCTTCGAAAATTCCAAGTAAGTGGTGCTGGCAATGCATAGCATCACGGCTCGATCTCCTGCACAACCGCGCGGCTGGCCCCATGCCTGGTGGCGAGCCTAGTATACAACCCGCCTCGGTCAACGCCCGCGCTGCTCGGCAGTGGCCTCGCTGCGCTCAGCCAGGCATTGACTGAGGAACCGCGGGTTGGATGCATTCCGGCATGCGCGGCCTGCGGGTGGCGGCTGGCAATGATTGCACACCGGTATCACATATAGTGCCCGCCACAGACGCGCCCGCTAACGGATTAGCTCCGGGACTTCGTTCCAATCAATTTTCACGTATTCAAAGAAACGACCGCGCACTGTGAGGAATCTGGCCTCTCAGGTCCTACAGTCGTCCTACACCGGATTTTACCCGCCCCATTAATCAGGGCTAACAATCCCAGAAAAACCCTGCCGAAGGTCGGAGTCGAACCGACACGGGGTGTAAGCCCCGGCTGATTTTGAGTCAGCTGCGTCTGCCATTTCGCCACTTCGGCATTTAAGGTGAGAGACATTCTACACCAAAGACCGCAAGGCATAACATTGCTGGTATAAACGGGATACAGACCCTTCTTAACGGGACACAGCCGGGTGTATTGGCATGAGATGCATAGTGTCGGGTTTTGACGCCTTTGACAAACTCGAGTACAACCCGACCCAGGTGGTGGTGGAGTCGCTGCCTGACCGATTGGAGCCGGAGGACGACTCACCGGCTATAGAGCTTACTCGTCTCGTGCTGCCCACCTGCTGTGAGCACGCCTGGGCTCTCCTGGAGAACAGCCTGGCCGGGCTGGACGGCGAGCCGGTCATACTCGTGGCAACGGGGCTCGCGCAACTCAGGACGAGGATCGAGCTGGAACGCTTCGCGCTTAACATCCGCGACTACCGGATTGCTGACAACGGCGGCCACCAGTGGCTCGACACCATCATCGAGGAAGGCGGGCCGCAGGCCATAAGGACGAAGTTACCGTTGGCAGAGTTGCTGAAGACCCTGCGAAGCGGCGGTTATGCGTGCGACATCTCCAATCATGCCGGCTCTTTTGTCTGCAATGACATTTACTACCGAGCCCTGCGCCGCCTGGAAACCATAACCTCACCGACCGCCGGACTGTTCGTCCATTTCCCTTTGCCGGAACGCTATGGAGCCAGCAACGACAGCACGGCGGAAACGCAAAATCAAGAGGAACGGGCGCAAGCGTCCAGGGAACAAACTCTTGGGCAATTCGCTTGCGCCTTGACGGAGATAATTCGCTTCAGCTGTCGCTGGCTGCGCCGATCCGGCGCACCTGACCTGCAGAGCGCATCGCGGTAAGATTGTATGCCGCATCGCCAGCAGGAGTCGTCAGTACATGGGCAAGTACATCCTCAGCCTGGATCAAGGCACAACGAGTTGTCGAGCAATCGTCTTCGATTCGTCCGGCAAGGCGCTGGGCGTTGGGCAAAGGGAGTTCGCCCAGCACTTTCCCCAACCTGGTTGGGTCGAGCACGATCCCAACGAGATCCTGACCGTCCAGTTAGGCTGTATAGGCGAGGCGCTGTCAGCGGCAGGCATAAAGCCCGAAGAAGTGGCCTGTGTGGGCATCACCAACCAGCGCGAAACAACTGTTGTCTGGGATCGGGTGACAGGCAAGCCCGTCTATCCGGCCATTGTTTGGCAGTGCCGCCGCACCCAGCAGCTCTCCGAACAACTGCGCAACGAATCGGATGTCTTCCGCAAGAAGACCGGGCTCGTGCCGGATGCATACTTCTCGGGGCCAAAAATCCGCTGGATCCTGGACAACGTACCTGGTGCAGAAAAGCTGGCCGGCGAAGGGAAGCTGGCGTTCGGCACGATTGACACCTGGCTTATTTGGAACCTCACCGGGGGCAAGAGCCACCTGACGGAGCCCAGCAACGCGTCCCGGACGATGGTGTTCAATCTTCGGACACTGGACTGGGATGACGAGTTGCTCGGGCGCCTGGCGATTCCACGGTCGATGATGCCGGCGGTGGCTGCCTCGGACGCTGACTTCGGCGCCACGCTCAAGGGTCTGGTGGGTTTCGAGGCTCCCATTCTGGCAAACCTCGGCGACCAGCAGGCCGCGCTTTTCGGGCAGGGGTGCTTCGAGCAGGGCATGGCCAAGTGCACATACGGCACAGGCTGCTTTCTGCTGGCTAACATCGGTCACGAAGTGCGCCTGGCGCCCGGGTTGCTGACTACCGTTGCCTGGAAGCTGGACGGGCAGCCGGCTTCCTACGCCTTCGAAGGGGCCAGCTTTATCGCCGGCGCCGCCGTCCAATGGCTGCGCGACGGACTGAGCATAATCGCCTCCACCAGCGAGGCGGAGGATCTGGCCACCACGCTCGACTCCAACGAGGGCGTGTACTTCGTGCCCGCGCTTGTCGGGCTCGGCTCGCCGTGGTGGAACTCCGACGTGCGCGGCACCATCGTGGGGCTGACGCGCGGCAGCGGGCGCGCCCACCTGGTTCGGGCAGCGCTGGAATCCATGGCTTATCAGATTGCCGACGTCGCGAAGGATATCGAGGATCACGGAATCAAGTTAGAAGAGCTGCGCGTCGACGGAGGGGCGACCCGCAACAAGTTCATGCTGCAATTCCAGTCCGATGTGCTTAATCTGCCGGTGATTCGCTCGTCGCAGGTAGAATCGACTGCCTGGGGCGTCGCAGCACTGGCGGGGATAAAGGCCGGGCTCATAAGCGGGCTTTCCGAGGTGTCAGACAACTGGCAGCACGACCTGACGCTCAAGCCAGCCAAAGACCGCTCTGTCGAGTACGCCGGCTGGCAGTCTGCTTTGAAGGCTGCGTTTGCCTGTGCCGGCAGTCCCTTTCGCACGGCAGAGTGACCAGAGTCCAGCTCGTCTGCGTCGGAATCTTTTTCCAGCGGCCGGTCAATCACACAAGGGGGTGGCGCGCGACAGGGGACGTTCCGTATCCGGTCACCACCGCCGGCGGTAGGCTCGAACCCGAATCTTGCGAATTAATCTATCTGGTCCCCTAAACCTTGGCGACTGGCCGTAAAGCTACTTGGAAGGAGCGGATACAGCACCTACGAGTATTCCTTCCCCCTCAGGATACGCCCACCGCTCCTT
>DATNRD010000300.1:0-3208 GCA_036703665.1 Candidatus Obscuribacterales bacterium | reverse complement strand
TTGATCGCCCCCCTTATCGACAAGTCCGACCTTAAGATCAAGCCCCCGGAGACCAAGAACGCCAAGAAGGACGACGAAAGCAAGGCAATCTTCATCGACATCGACAAGGAAGGACAGATTGCCATCAACGGCAAGTTTGTCGAGAAGGGTGCTACTTCCGATGAAATCCAGCAGCGCATCAAGGATCTTCAAAAGCGCGCCGGCAGGGAGGACCTTCCCGTGACGGTGAATGCCGACGGCGACGCCAAGCAACGTGACGTCGTGGCGGTGATGACGGCGGCGGCCTCAGCCGGCATCAAGCGCATGCGCGTGGCTACAATCCAGGCTGCTCAGTACTGACGTCCTTGGGCACGGGCGGCGGGCAATCGTATCTTCTCGGGCTGGTCGGGCACCCGGTCGGGCATTCTCTATCGCCGCCCATGCACCGGGCGGCGCTGGCTGCCCTCGGTGCCAGCGGAGACTACGAGGTGGTGGATCTGGAGCCCGCCCATCTCGAGCCTGGCGTGGTCGAGCTCGTTGGGCGCGGTTTTACCGGCTTCAACGTGACCATCCCGCACAAGCAGAAGATGCTCTCCGTCTGCCACGACCTGACAGCGGAGGCGCGCCGGGTGCGAGCCGTCAACACGGTCAGGATCGAATCCGCCGGCAGGCTCGTCGGGCACAACACGGACCTTGGCGGCTTTTGCCAGGCGCTCAATCAAGTCCTGCCTGCCGGCACTCGGCGCAACGCGGCGCTCATTCTCGGTTCCGGTGGGGCGGCCAGGGCGGCTGCCTGGGCGCTGCTCGAGGAAGGCTGGCCGCAGATAGCCGTGGTGGCGCGCAATACGGATCGCGCCGGCGTGCTGGTCGAGGAGATCATCGCCACTGCCGGGCAGGTATACGGGGCGGGCGGCTTGCCCCGCTTTCACGTAGCCGACACCGGGCTGGCCGGCCTTGCCGTGCTGCCGGAGCTTGTCGTCAACTGTACTGCCATCGGCCTTGGCGGCGAAGCAGTGCCGGAGTGGTTAGCGCAAGTGCTCAGATGGATGGACCCTGAAGGCCTGGTCTTCGACATGGTCTACAGCCGCCGGGGCGAGACGACCCCGCTGGTTAGGCTCTGCCGGCAGTTGCGCTTGCGCTGCTGCGACGGCGCCGACATGCTTGCCCGTCAGGCCTGCCTGTCTTTCCAGTTCTGGACCGGACAAGCAGTGCCGCTGGCAGTGTTTGCCGCAGCCCTGGAGGCTGCGCGTCTGCCGGACAGATCGGGTCTGCCGTCCGGGGGCGACCGGGAGCGGTTAGAATAGCGCTATGCGTTGGCATAAGGTATACCGATCATGCTCTGGGACGGCCTGATCCTCATTGTTGCCACCGTCCTTGCCATAAACGGCTGGAACCGCGGGTTGGTTGCCTCCTGGCGCGGGCCGCTCGCCATGATCGCCGCAACGCTTGCCGTGCAGCCGGTTTATGTTGATTTCTCCACCTGGATAGTAACCAGGTTGAGAGTAAGCCCCGAGACGGCGGTGGTGGCCGGGTACCTGATGCTCTGGTTCTCGATTGAGGCGATTCTGGAAATCCTTTTAGCCATGCTCATCCGGGGCGGCGTGCAACAGCGGCCGATTTTTTTCGATCGGCTGGGAGGGGTTTTCTACGGACTGGCCAAAGCCGCTGTCATCGTTGTCCTGCCGCTCATCGCCATCTCGGTGGATCTGAAGATCCCGCCGCCGCCTCCGGACAGGTCAGGGCTCGCGCTGCCCGCTTACACGGGAATCGAAAATTCTTACCTGGTGCCGGGTTTCCGAAGCGTGGCCGCGGCGACGCTGCCGCTGGTCGGGAGGTTCGTCGCCTCCGACAAGGCGCCCAGCTTCCAGCCGGTCTACGAAACCCCGCGCAAACCAGCTAAGGAGGAGTCCAGACCCGGCCAGATGCGACGCGAGATCGAGCAGCTCCTCGAGTAAGGCCAGCGGCTGCTTTTGCGCCTTTCAAAGCACGCGGTTGCGTTTAGAAAATTGAAGCGGGGCCGTCGAAGAAGATGGGCACCAGCTGCATGGCCAGCCCGAGCTCGCCGTCGATTGCCAGCATGCCGGAGAGCGCTGCTGTCATGGCCGATACGCGGCCGGTCATGATCATCTCCAGGTCTTCGGCCGTGACCGAGATGCAGCAATCCGGCTTGACGGCCGGCGAGGCGTCCTCCTGCGGGATGAACTCGAGTTTCCCATCGTCGATACGGGTCAGCCAGGTGCCCCCGCCATCGCCCTGTACGGCAATGAGATATGTCGCGGAAAAATTCTTAGCTGCTTCCGGTTTGAAGCGTTTGCGGAGTTCATCGATCGTGGTGGAATGAAGCACTGACACCGACCTCGTTGCCGTTTATGGCGGCACCGCAATGGGAAGCCGCCGGTCAGGCTGATTATATACCGATAGCAAGAGGAAGCCGCGAATATGAGGAAATTTTTGGTGAGCTCGAAAGCGGCGGCGACGGTGCTAAGCCGGGGCGGCTCTCGGTTCCCCACCCGAGTGTTAACACTTTGCCGCGGCCGACTGTCCGGCACCGCTATAATGCTGGCAGTCTTCCGTGAAGTCGCGGTTCGTGCTTTGAGTACCTCCGATAGCGCAAGGGCTCCCGGACGGCAGCCCAGCCAGCAGTCACAGGCGAGCACCGGCCCGCCCGGCCAGGACGTGCAGGAGCGCAGGGGCGGGGCGGCGCGCAACTTTCAGCGTGTCGACCGGATCTTGAACCGGGTAGTGGCTGCGCTGGACCTGGAGCGCCGCTTGCGCGAGCGCACTTTCATTAGCCTCTGGCCGAGCCTTGTCGGGGAGCCCTGGGCGCAAAAATCGCGCTGCCTCTTCTTGGATGCCGAAGGAAACCTGGTCGTGGCGCTGGCCGATGCTGCAACCGGCCAGGAGCTGAGCCTCATGAAGCCGGCCATCCTTGCGCGCCTCATCTCTGCCGGGCGCTCGATCGGTGTGGCCGTAAAGGGCATTCGCTTCGACTTGAAGCACTATCACGAAAGCGCCTCCGACAGCCGGCAACCGGATGGACAAGCGGCAGCCCGGCTGCCTGAGCCGAGCGATGAGGATCTTGCTGCTGTCGAGCTCACCTTAGACGAGCGGCGGCAAGTGGAAGAGCTCGCTGCTGGCGTTGCGGCAACGCACGGTACGGTGGTGGCGCCCGAGCGCATGGCGGCCCTGTTTGAGCGCCAGCTGCGCCGAAGGCGGTGGCGGCGGCTGG
>DATNRD010000299.1:0-10843 GCA_036703665.1 Candidatus Obscuribacterales bacterium | reverse complement strand
ACCCCCGTTGGCGTCCAGCCAGTGATGCCCGGGTATGTCCGAACGAAGCTGCCTGCGGGCACGGTCGACGCTCTTTATATGCCCGGACACCAGCGCGCCGGCGGTCGCCACGACACCCCCATCGAGCTTCAAATCATCCGTCAGCCGGCCATATACGGGATCGCCTATCTCGGCGGTAGCGGTGCTGATCGGCTGATTGAGTGCGATGTCGAACCGCGAACCCTGCAGCACGCGAAACACTCCATCGCTCTCGGGAACCACCTGCCAGCGACCGTCGGACTCCGCCGCTTCCATATCTGTGGATTGCGGCAACAGGGACCCTGGTTGAACGGCGCTTGTCGAGGTGCCTGCCACTGGCCAGCCTGGACCCATCGACAGGGCCGTGGCCAGTGCCACATAGATGGTCTTACGGATCATTCCAGTGGGGCGCATATCCCCCTTCCCCGCCTGCCTACCGCCCGCGCGGCGTTCACACTCGAAGGGCATCATAAACCCGACAGCCAGTTCCGTTCCTTACGCCCGTGTCACACTTGCCCGGCTGTCAGACACGGATGGCGACCGATGAGCCATGATAGTTATAGGACCCCTTATCGATTCCGGTAGCAAGCACTAATGGAGCAAGCCGCAACACCAGTCAAAGATCGTGGCGTCATGATTCCGGTCGGTTCGGTGGAGCTCGCCGGCGATCTGTCCATTCCCGCCGCCGCCCGCGGAATCGTGTTGTTCGCGCATGGCAGCGGCAGCAGCCGGCACAGCCCGCGCAACCGTTTCGTCGCAGGCCGGCTGCAGGACGCCGGGCTTGGAACGCTTTTGATGGACCTTTTAACAGCCGGGGAGGAGGAAATCGATATGCAAACCCGGCACTTGCGCTTCGACATCGAGCTCCTGGCCGAGCGGCTGGTGGCTGCTACAGATTGGCTGAAAGAGAACAGCGACACCAACCGGTTAAGCATCGGATACTTCGGAGCAAGCACCGGAGCCGCCGCCGCGCTGGTAGCGGCATCTGCGCGAGCCGACGAAATCTTCGCGGTGGTGTCGCGGGGTGGCAGGCCGGATCTGGCCGAAAGTGCCCTTCCCCTGGTCAAGGCACCGACCCTGCTTATCGTGGGCGGCTACGACACACAGGTAATTTCACTTAATGAAAGCGCCATGCAGCAAATGACCGCCCACAAGGAGCTGACCATCGTGCCACGCGCCACCCACCTGTTTGAGGAGCCGGGCGCCCTGGAAAAGGTTGCGGACCTGGCTTGCGACTGGTTTCTCAAGCATTTGACGGGCCGGTAGCGCAGCAAGGGCAACGCCGTCATCGAGCCAGCACAAAAGCACCGGGACGCGGACGAGACATTGGAACATATGTCTGGTATCCGCCGTCTATCGAGGTACCTGGGAGGGGCCAGGAGGAATAAAGCACGCTTCGCCTTCCGCCGTGGATTGCGAAGGACATCCGGAAGCCTCCCAGATACGTGGGATCGCCCACGAAGAAACAATGACCAGACGATCACAAGCCGAATTAGCAAAACCGCTTTGGACTCACGACGGTAGTCTCGAGGATTTTGACACGCGTGCTGCCGAGGGGGGCGCGCTCTACACCGAAGAGCATGACTTCGAGGAAGGTGAGCTGGAACCCCGTCCGCTCGACGAGGATTCGACTACCACCTACCTGCGTGAAATCGGGAGAACGAGGCTGCTTACGGGCAAGGAGGAGATTCAGCTTTCGCGCGCAAGCAAGGCCGGCGACGAAGAAGCCCGCAATAGGCTCATTCAGGCCAACCTGCGCCTTGTGGTGAGCATCGCCAAGCGATACAGAGGATACGGATTGAGCTTCCTCGACCTCATACAGGAGGGAAGCATCGGCCTTATGCGCGCGGCTGAAAAATTCGACCCGGAGAAAGGCTACAAGTTCTCTACTTACGCAACCTGGTGGATTCGTCAGGCGATTCAGCGGGCAATCGCGGACAAGGCGCGCACTATCCGCGTACCGGTCCACATGACCGAAACAATCAACCGGTTGCGCAAGACTGTCCGGCGGCTGCATGAGCAGCTCGGACGCAGACCCGACGTGGAAGAAATCGCCAGGGCCGCAGGACTCGATGCCGGCAAGGTACGGCAAGCTTTCCAGGCAGACAAGACCCTGGTGTCGCTGGACGACAAGCCCGGAGAAGACCCCGACACGACCTTCGCCGACCTCGTCGAAGACGTTGATGCGCCGCTACCCGAGGAAGAGGCCGACACGCACATCGTGGCCGAGAAGGTCAAAAAGGTGCTGTCTAAGCTGAGCGCGCAAGAACAGGACATTATCAAGCTGCGCTTCGGGCTGGATAACGGACTGCCGGCCAGTCTGGAGCAAGTCGGCGAGATTCTCAGCCTGAGCCGCGAACGAGTCCGCCAGATTGAGCTGAAAGCCATTAAGAAGCTGCGCAGTGACGACAGCATCTCTGACCTGAAGCAGTCCTTGAACTAGCGCCGAGCGCGGCGGGGCGCGCCCAGTACAGGCACTTGCAGACCGAGCCGGAAGCTAGCGATACGCCCGTGCCCCGGGGTTCTGTTGAAATGGCGCATCCGGTAGCAAGATGGCGCAGTACAATTGAGGCTTCGTCCTCTTGTACTGCGAGGTAAACGCGCCATGGTAAGCACTGGACCGAAGCCCAGGCGGGAGACACACACGGTTTTCAACCAGGCGCCGCCCCTTGTCGACTACAACCTCTTTTCGTCTGACGCGGTTTTGTGCCAAGCGGTTGAGCGTGAAGGAGCCGGCTGGGCGTTGCCGAGGCTGACCGCATTCGGGGAGATTCTCGGCCGGCAGGATGTGATAGCGCTGGGCTTCCAGGCTAACGACAACCCACCGGTGCTGCACACTCATGACCGCTGCGGAAACCGCATCGACGAGGTGAAGTTTCATCCCGCCTGGCATGAGCTCATGCGCATCGCGGTCGACAACCAGGTGCACAACCTTCCCTGGTGCGAAGCACAGAATGGCGCGCACGTGGCCCGCGCTGCTCTCCTGTTCCTGGCTGGACAAAACGAGGCCGGTCACGGTTGTCCGATATCGATGACGTACGCCGCCGTGCCCACCCTGCGCAAACAACCCGAGATTGCAGCGGAATGGCTACCGCGCATCCAGAGCAGAATTTACGACAGCAGTTTCAGACCAGCGGCAGAGAAGGCAGGCGTGCTCCTGGGCATGGCCATGACCGAGAAGCAGGGCGGTTCGGACGTGCGGGCCAATACGACCTCGGCTCAACCCGTGAAAGGCGGCGGCCCCGGCAAGGAGTACCTTGTAGTGGGACACAAGTGGTTCTGCTCGGCGCCCATGAACGATGCTTTCCTTGTGCTGGCGCAGGCTCCCGGCGGTCTGTCCTGCTTCTTGATGCCTCGATGGACCCCCGACGGCGTGCGCAATCGCATCTTCATACAGCGCCTGAAGAACAAGCTCGGCAATCGTTCCAACGCCAGCAGCGAAGTGGAATTCGACGGCGCCCTGGCCTGGCTGATTGGCGAGGAAGGGCGGGGCGTCCCCACTATCATCGAAATGGTCAATCATACGAGGCTTGATTGCACGCTCTCCTCGGCTGCCTTGATGCGGCAGGCTCTCGTGCAAGCAGTACATCACGCGCGCCACAGATCGGCCTTCGGGCGCAGGCTCATCGAGCAGCCTCTCATGCGGTCCGTTCTGGCGGATCTCGCAATCGAATCGGAAGCCGCTACAGTGCTGGCCATGCGGCTGGCCCGCGCATACGATGCCCGGCAAGGGGACGAAAGCGAGGATTTCTTCCGGCGCATCGCCACGGCCGTGGCCAAGTACTGGGTCTGCAAGCGGGCACCCTACCACGTATCCGAATGCCTTGAATGCATCGGCGGCAACGGCTACGTCGAAGAATCGATCATGCCCCGGTTGTTCCGCGAGAGCCCGCTCAACTCCATTTGGGAGGGCTCGGGCAACGTCATCTGCCTGGACGTGCTGAGGGCAATCACCACGGAGCCACGCTGTATCGAGTCCTTGCTTGCGGAAATGGAGCAAGCAAGCGGTGCCAATTCGATACTCGATCGGGCAATCGAGGAGCTCAAAGCAAAGCTGCGCACTACCATCGAGGAATCAGCGGCGCGCCGTCTGGTAGAGCTTATGGCTCTGGTGCTGCAGGGTTCGCTCCTGGCAAGGCACGCACCACCTGTGGTAGCAGATGCTTTCTGCGCCTCGCGCCTGGGCGGCGACTGGGGTCATGCCTTCGGTACGCTGCCACCCGAGGACCACACCGCGATTCTCGACCGGGTCCTGGCGACCTGACGGCGCCGTTCGGAGCAGTAAACCCGCAGATGCCGCCGTGATGGGTGCACGAGGGGAGAGGCCACCGGGAGACTTCAGGAGCACTGGCATGAACAAATGGACACTTTTCCTTGCTTTGTCAATTATGCTTACACTGGGCACTGGAACCACATATGGTGCAACAGTGGAAACTCACGCGCCCGACCCGGCGGCTCACCCCCGTGCGGAGGCTGGCTCATCCGGACAACGCATCGTGGTGCCTCTTTCTGTCTTTTCAGACGCCAAGACGGGTACGTACTGGACACTGAAGATAGCAACGCTCCTGCTCAAGAAAGGAGCAACCGTCACACTCGTTCTCTTTGCCGATGGTGCTCGACTGGCTGACAATCGCAGCGTGGAAGAATTTCAGGAATCGGGAGAGTCGGTGCCCTTCTGGAAGTTCTTCACCACTTTCGTCGAAGGTGGTGGAGCCGTCCTTGTCGAGGAGCAATCAGCGGGGCTGATTGGGCTCACAGCCACCAGTCTTCGTGCCGGCAGCAAGTTTGCAAGCGCGGAGGAGATCGCCGATCTGATGATGAAGGCAGACAAAATCCTCACATTCCCCAGCTCCGGTCAAAACTGAGTGACGGTTATCAAGAACGCATAATGGTGGCGTAAACGACTGGTTCCGCGTGCATCGGCGGGCTGGAAAGAAGGGGCTTATGAAAGTGAAAGCAGCAATGGCAGCCATGTTGAGCTTGAGCGTTGCGTTTTGCGCGGTGGTGCCTGTTCTTGCGCAAGAGGCGGCTCCGGCGGCGCCTGCCGAAAAGAAGAAAGACAAAGGCGGGCTGGGGAAGATGCTGGCTAGCCTGCCTGGGAAGGCTGCCGCGTTCACCGTTGGCGCCATCGCGGGAACACCGATTGCCATCGTCAGAGTTTCAGCCAGGGAAACAGTCTCTGCTACCCGAGACCTCGTCGGAGAAACAAGCAATCCACTCTTGCTGGGTGCGGCAGGAGTGCTCGGCGTGCCGGCAGGGGTGCTCAGCGGCGCCCTGCAGGGCCCGGTCTACGGGATGAAGAACAGCTGGGATCATCTCGACGAACCCTTTAGCAAGGATGCGTTCAGCCTGGGCGAAATGAAGTAAGGCTGGACTGAGTGACCGATAATACCGGCGAAACAACAGCCAGGCGGACATACACCATAACGCCTGCC
Organism: Candidatus Obscuribacterales bacterium; assembly: GCA_036703665.1. Lineage (GTDB taxonomy): Bacteria > Cyanobacteriota > Vampirovibrionia > Obscuribacterales > Obscuribacteraceae > DATNRD01. The sequence continues at coordinate 5,390 of DATNRD010000299.1, read as the reverse complement.
GGCTGCGCGATGCGCATCCACGCCCTGCTTTGTCGACGCGTCAGACCCTGTGCCGTCACAGAACGGCGTAACAACTTAGACCCTGATCAAAGCGCGCTTGTCGCTGTCAATCCTTCATTTCACCGAGGCTGACGAGATCTTTGCTGAACGGTTTGTCCTTGCTGCTGGTCCAGCTGTTGGTCGTGCCGAGCCAGACGCCCTCCAGACCGCCCGTAAAGACGCCTACCGGAACGCCGACCAGCCCCAGTCCGGCTTTAGCAGCCTTATTCTCGCTCTTTCCAGCTAGCTCCTTGCTGGTATCAACCGTGTTTTGAGCGGTCTTGCGCACCACCGCGATTGGAATTCCAAGCACGGCTCCCGCGGTAAATATCGTCAGTCGCGCCGTGGTTTTCATCACGTCCTGGCCTACTTCCATGCCTTCCACCGCATGCACTGGCACACAACCGAGGGCAGCTACGGCCAGACTGCTAAGAACGGCAAGTGCTGTCTTTGTCATACTAGTTCCCCTTTCGTAAGCTCAATCTCCCCAGATGCACAAACTACGTAACAAGTACCTTCAGATGTCTCAGGGCACCCCCTGGCATCTCCTACTACTTTACACCACGGAACAAAGCCGGGAGGTAAGGTTTCGGCCAGCACAGCTGATCGAACCCGGAAACTGTCATCCCCTTACGATGGACTTGAGCGGAGCGAGAGCGGTCCTGAGGGAGCCCTTCCCATTCTCCAGCAGCCTGGCTTCGCATTCACAGCATCCGCTCAGGGCAGGCTGCGCGACCGAAGGAACCATCTGCTTGTGCCGACACGAGATCCTTCGCGCTGCGAGCCCGTCTGGGTAAAGGTGTCCCCATCAATTATGGAAACTGCATGGAGATGTCATCCTGAGCGAGCGCTGCGAGCCCGTCTGGGTAAAGGTGTCCCCATCAATTATGGAAACCGCATGGAGATGTCATCCTGAGCGAGCGCTGCGAGCGAAGGATCTCGCCAGCTTCCGGAAGGTCCACGGCGCGTGCCTGCGTGCTCATTAGCTTGGATGTCGACGTGCGAGATTCTTCGTCGGGGCTGCGCCCCTCCTCAGAATGACAACCGAGGCAGACGCACTTCACTGAACCTGTACTTCGCGAGAGTATAGATTCAAGTAAGTCTAAGCACCATCACTCTGACCGGCGAAGGCGAGGCGAAGAATCTCGGACCGAGATGCGCCCGAGTAACAACGACGTAATACTTACTGCGGGTCGGGCGACGGTTTTGGCACGCTCTGATTCGACTCCGGCTGCCCCGTTGCCGGTGCGGCGCCGGACGAATCTGCTGCCGGCGGTTTTGCGTTCAACTGCGCTGGCTTGACCGGTTCGGCGGGGCGAGCAGGTGTGGGAGCAGCCGGCTTGTTGGAAGCTTTGTGCAAATCTATGTTGAACTGCGTGAATGCACGCTCCACATCGTCCAGCTCGGCTTTAGGCCACCCGTGCTTGCTAGCCTCCGCCTCCAGCGAATCCAATCGCGCCAGCTCCTTTTTGAAACGCTCGCCCTCCTCGGTTGTTAGCCAACCCTTAGACGTTCCCAGCTCAATCTGCTCGGCGTAAGTCTTCAGCCTTTCACGGTATTTCGGCCGGAACACGTTTGAACCGCGCACACCCATAACGCCTTTGCGCTCGAACGTCACCTCGCTCGAGCCCACCTGACCGGCTGTAGGGCTCGACGACGACTGCGACTCTGTAATTACCTGGCGGGATGTGAACGAACCGCCCAGCTGGGAGTTCTCCTGAGCGGAAACCGCCGGCGGGTCTGCGGAAAACAGTAGCGCTGCAGCGACAAAACACCAGGCGCGCGCATCCGGGCTGCTGTTCATGGTCCCCTCCTTCACAAGCGCGGGGCGATTCGGGTTTCCAGCGGTTGATTCCGTTGTCGGACGTTTCTGCCTGCGCAACGCAATCACGTTGCTCGTAACATGACCCTCTCGTGATGATACACCAGCTGCTACCTTACGAGTCGCGGGCACCGCCCAACGGCACCTGGATCAGGATATCCGCTGCCCCGGGAACGCCACCATGTTGCCGCTTGGAAGCCAGCTGTCCCAGGAAAACCGAGAAATCAAGCATGCTATGGCCCGATCTTAGCGCCATTATGGCACCGTCAATCGAGGTCTGGAGGATGTAGGATAGATACCCGGGCGTGCCAGCTGCGGGAGTTGCCGGTCATGTACGAAACAAACGAGCTATCGGCGCTGTCTGATTTTGCCAGGCAGGCTCTGGTCATGGCGATGAGAAGCCAGGATCTGTCGCCCCGCGAGGAGCCAGACTGCATAAGCCTGGAAAGCCCGCGCCTGAAAGCGCGCTGCGTGTTTCTGGGCTGCCAGGACGACCCGCAGCGGTCGCGGGTCGACCTTGGCGTGGAGCTGCTTGCCGGCTCGAGCAGCCCCTGTGTTCTGCGCACGCGGACAATCGGTATCGGACGCTCGCTTGAAGAAGCGGTGCTTCGGGCCGTCCAGATAATCGTGGAAGGCGGTGTCCCGCCGGTACTCGCGGCACTCGGCCGCCCCGGGGCGCAAGCGCTCGCCTCAGGCTTCGTGACCGAGCCGCAGTGGCAGCGCCGGGCCTTCTGGGAAGCTTTCGGCGGTCCTGTTCAAACAGCAACCAGGCACCGCGACTTGCTTTCCGACTATTTGTCGGCCTCCCCGCTTATCAGGCTGTTGGGCTCACCGGCTGGCTTTGCAGCAGCTCCGCTGACCTGGCTCAACATCGGGATCGAAATGACCGCCAATCAACGCGTAAGCACAGAGTGCCTGCTCAACGGAACCACCTGGGAGGAGGGCGCCGCGGCCCTTATCAAGTTCTCCTGCCCGACGCTTCCAGGGCCATTCTTTTTCCGCCAGTTTTTCTGCATCAGAGCAAAGCCTCTTTAGGCGCAATCATGACAACGAAGATACAATCGAGTTTCCGCCCATGCTACATTTGCAGGGCGGACTCCAACGGAATATGGTTGTTATGGGTGCTTTTAAGGATAAGGTCGTACTTGTAACCGGCGCCAGCTCCGGCATCGGCAGAGCAGCCGCGCTTGCATTCGGCAGGGAAGGCGCCAGGGTCGTCGTCGCCAGCCGGCGCACGGCAGAGGGGCAGGAAACCGCTCGCCTGGTAGACGCCGCCGGCGGCGAAGGGCTCTTTGTCAAGACGGATGTGGCAAGCGAAGCCGACGTATATGCGCTGGTGCAGACCACCATCGAGGCCTTCGGGAGATTGGACTGCGCCTTCAACAACGCGGGCGTTCTGCAGAACACCGGCTCGTTCACGGACTGCACCATGGAGGAGTTCGACCGAGTCATGGACATCAACGTCAAAGGGATCTGGCTCTGCATGAAACAGGAGATTGCGGCCATGCTCCACGGCGGCGGCGGTTCGATAGTCAACATGTCCTCCGTGGTGGGCGAGGTTGCCTTCCCCGGCGCTCCTGTGTATACGGCAAGCAAGCATGCTGTGATCGGGCTCACCAAGGCAGCCGCCCTCGAGTACGCCAAGTCCGGCATCCGTGTAAACGCGGTAGCGCCGGCGGTGATTGAAACGGACATGACGGGGCAGCTGGCGCAAAAGGACCCCAAGTTCAATTTCTGGGTATTGGCGACCCACCCCATCGGTCGCTCGGGAAAGCCTGAAGAGGTCGCCGGCGCGGTCCTCTGGCTCTGCTCCGAGAACGCATCGTTCGTCACCGGACATACGCTTGTCATCGATGGCGGTTACAGCGCGCAGTGATGCGGAAATGAGCTAAAATGTTGTGCCCGCCTGGCGGCAGCCAGAAGTCAATAAGCGCCCGAGCAGGGCGGACTTGGCAGCATTGAGGGAAGTCCCGGCACCACATGTCAAGGAACTCAATCACTCCCGGACAGACGGGAAGGAGGACCCAATGGCTACTGCAGTCGTTGCTTTCAAGCCTGAGGATTGCCACCGGTTAATCGCAGAGGCATTTACTGCCGGAGATCTGGAAGCCGTGCTCTCGCTGTACGAGGAAGGCGCAACGCTGGTGCCCGAGCCGGGAGCCGAGCCCGTCAGTGGAGCTGCCCTGAAAGAGGCGCAGCGGGGACTGATAGCCTGCCAGCCGACAATGACAGTCGAGACCGAGAGCGTGGTTGAAGCCGGCGATATCGCCCTATTACGTTCCAACTGGTCGGTCACAGGAACTGCTCCATCCGGAGAGCCCCTCAAGATGTCACACCGCGGAACCGAAGTCGTAAGAAGACAAGGCGACGGCACCTGGCGGTACGTCATAGACAATCCTTTCGGAGCGGAGTAGCGTTGCTTCTCCGCCTCAGTGAGCGGTCGTCATGCCGAGGAGTCCCGACATTCTGAGAAACGGTTTGAAGATTAAGCTCACGGACAGGCGGCGGACTCTGATATTGCTGCTGGTGCTGGCATCGGCAGTATTGCCCGGGCACGCGCAAACGCTTGCCCCAGCGGAGGAGCCGGCTTCCCCGGAAGAAACAATCGAGCAGGAGATAACTACCAAGATTTCGCCCGGAGCACACGAGCTGGCGCAGCAGCTCGGTCTGACGGAGACAATCGAGAAGCTTCTGCGAGCACAGGCGCACGGTCCGTATGCTCCGGCCAGCCAGGAGTACGTTGAGGTTCTTTCTTATCGCCAGCAGCTCATGGAGACGGTCCTGTCAACGATCCTGGAAATTCACGGCGTCACTGCAGCCATTGACTACGAAATTTCCCAAAACAGCGATTTCCGCGCTTATCTCGAAGATCGTCGAGATAGAGCCATCAAATACAACACCATCGCTACTCTCATCACCGGCGGTATCAGCGGTGCTCTCGGCAACGCACTCGACATGAACCCATCCGTTAAAGTGGAGGATGCCGGTGACATCCTCGAAATGGCGGGCGGGGGCGTGACAACGGCCCTGGGATTCCTGGCCTTGCGCCAGGAGGGCGGGGAGAAACGAAAGCTTCCGGGCACGCCGAATATGCTGGCAAAGCTTTTTGATCGCCCGACGACAGAAACGACCGAGTACCCGCGCAGTGTTTGGGAGTTCTTGAATGCCGTGCCACCCGGAGTTCAGGGGAAAGAGACCAGGAGACAGCGCCTGGTTAAGCGGTGGATCAGCCTGGGGCTGCTGGAAAGCCCACGCAGCGCGACATGGCGCTATCAAGTGGAGCACGTGACCAGCACGACCCCCAGACACCACAAGATCACGATTGACCTGCTGGAGAAACGAATTATGATGCTGTCCGACTTGAGGGCTCTTGTGCTGCAAATGGAGCGCGGACTGCACGATCTGCTGACGCTGTCGCGCACCCGCTGACTACTTACGTATATCTTATGCCTGACACACGACTGGTACCGGCCTGCAGTGGAAAGCTTTCTGTAGCGGCGGTTGCGCTCAGTCTCTGCTCAAGCGCGGC
>DATNRD010000298.1:0-9521 GCA_036703665.1 Candidatus Obscuribacterales bacterium | reverse complement strand
CCCCCATGTCGCCGGACCAGGGAGCCTTGGCGACCGTCAGGCGACTCAACTGTATAACAGGCACGCCGGTCGACGCATCGATAAGCACGGCGGAAACCACGAACGTATAGCGATTCGACCACGTCGTAGGTCTCCAAACCACTTCATCGACGCAGCCGGCAAGAACAAAGTCGACTCCGCTCCTTTCCTTGAATCGCCTCCATTCATTCTTGCTCGGTCGACTGAGCGCGAGTCCTTCGCTGCCCACTGCCGCCGAAAGGTATTCCTTGAGCAAGCCGAGGAGTTTCTGCTGGCCGGTAACTCTCACCGGCATGGTCGCAGAAAACGTTTCACTTAGTCGGTCTCCCAGCACGCCCGGCAATCCGAAAAGCTCCTCCGGTCGCTTGACGACACCCCAGAGAACGCCAAAGGATGGGAACACTCGAACCATAGCCGGACCACCAAAGGGGGCAATGCCGATAGAGATCTGCTTTGCCTGCTCCGGACCGCCAGTCCTGCCGGCAGCTGTGCTGCCCTCGCCGGGGGCGGGGACAGTGGGCGTGGTGGGCTGCGGCGCTACCGCGACCGCACCGCCACCTGGCTCGTCCTGCCCCTCCCTGCCCCCTGTGCCAGACGGCTGGTACGGTTGGGTGGCACGCGGCCTTACGGGAGGCGCAAGCAGGGCAAGCTCGCCTCCCTTCCAATCCATTTTCATGACAGGCGATTGCAGCAACTTCCGGTCGAACTTCACCTCTTGCTCGACCGTATCGCGCAGAGACTCGAATGCCTCGGACAGCTTGGTCTGCGGGCCTTTGGCGCCGAGCGATTCGATCAGCCGGCGCGTGAAGACACCGTTTTGATATCGCTTCGATTCCCATGACCTCTGCTGGGCATAGCTGGAGCTAACAACGATCGTGCCCGTGCCGGCAATCGAGGAGAGATCGAAATTGCCGGCGGTGAACACCCCCTTGCCGCCCTTGGCTTCGGCCGCGCCGCTATTGCACGCGTCAAGAAAGAGCACCACGCGATCACACAGCGTCCTCTTCCTGACCGTCACAGCCAAGTCCTCTAATTCGATCGCAGTTGAAAACAAATTGTCGACGTTCGTATCGTAAGCAAGCAGAAAGTTCTGTCCCGCCACATCAAGCTCCTTCGGGCTGCCATGAGCAGAGATGAAAATGACCACAACATCGTCCTGGAGCACCCTGCGCGGCAGCCAGTCATCGCCAATCACCCGCTTTATCTCGTTTTCCGTGGCCTGCTCGTTCGTCAAAAGCACGACATGGTCGCGCGAGAAGTTTCCGGACTCCACCAGAAAGTTCGCGAAATCCATGGCATCTTTGGCCGCATACTGTAGCTGAGGAACCCTTTCATCCTGGAACCGCTCGATACCGATTACCACGGCCCACTTGTCCCGAATAGGTCTGTCCGGACTTGCCTCAGCGCCTTGAGCGGCCTCTGCAGAGACAGGAGCGATGTCCCAGAGCAGGGCGGCTGCCACGGCAACCAGAGCTAGCGCTAGACAGGCTGCTTGCCCCGAAGGTCGGCGAAGGGCTGTCTGTTCATGCCCGCTACAGGAGATCGATTCCACGCTTCCTTGTCTCCTCAAGCTTCCCCACAAAGGACAGCACGTCGTCCAGGGACTTACGCATGCCGCCTTCGTTGGGATTTTCCTCCAGGGCAAAATCTATCAGGCGCCCCACTGCTGCTCGGCATGCGCTCGCTTGACCAGACCAATCGCTGTGCAGCCGGCCGGGCGTTAGGCTCCTCCGCTCGAGTATTTCCAGGCTGACAGTCATGCAATCGACCACCGAGAGCAGTGATTCCATTTCTGTTGCGGAAATGACCAGATGCTCCTGCGCTCCGGGAGCCCATGACGCACGCTGTCCGGCGCCGCCGGGTTCTGCCCTTGTGACGAGTGATGCTTGTTTGAGAGCAATCGCCTTGCCGCGGAGGAGGTCCAGTACGCGGCCGATATCTTTGAACACCCACACCGTAGGAACCTGCCTACCGCGCGAAGCCAGCAGCGAGGCAATTTCGCTACTCAGCTCGCTCACCTGCTCCTCCGGCGACTTGGCACCTTTCCACCCGGCCAGCGTAAATAGCGAATCCGGCAAGTCTGCGCTGACCACCAGATTTTCCACCCGAATGACAGAGCTGAGCTTCTTGTCCGCGAACACGCTCCAACCCAGCGGCAGCCTTTCCGCCGGATCTACGGACATTCGCTCGACCACATCACCATCCTGCTCGATCATCTCTACAATCTGTGGACTGCCGTCGAGTTGTCCAGAAATGCATGCAAGTCCTCCCTGAAGTCTGCCGATAGCCCACCCCAGCAGACTGGCGAAATCGGACTCGATGACGCTGATGCCGTTGGAGGCCTTAAGCAGCCTCGAATCCGGAGACAGGGTGATCTGGATACCGCCCAGCGCACCACCCGCTTTGCAGCGAATTTTTCCGTCAGGTCCCCTGACTACGACGGATCCGGTTTTCTTGCCTGCCTGAATAGCCTCGAACCTGATCAGGTTAGGTGACTTGATGTAGAAACGGCCTCTCTCGGTGCTCCTTTTGTTTTTGACAAAAACGTAAAGAGACGATTCGAACGAATATGCCTTCATCGCCCGGGCGTTGTGCAGCATCTGCTTGAGAAGCGGCTCGCCGTCCTCGCTGGGTGCGCCAGAGAATACGCTCGAGGGCGTCTCCAGAATGTCCATGGCAGTACCATCCACGGCGGCCATGGCTGCAGCCGCCAGAATCAGAGCATCGAGACTCAATACTGCGGCTGCTCTCAGCAAGCCATACCACGCGTTTCTAATCCCTGTCGACAAAGTCTTCGAAATCATTTGCGTTAGTCCACTTGAAAAAGCACTGCCTTGGCACTCCAGAGATGGTGATCAACTCCTCGGATGACGGTTCTCTTGCAAACGCTCAGGCCCCTGTTGTTTCGTCGAACGTAGGCTCATTGCCGAGCTGTTTGGTGGTATCACATGCAGTGTGTCCACAGCCGCAGCGGCGAATGTCGCTGGAAGTCTCCACTTCCTCACAGAAGGTCCAGCAGTAACCCTCCTCGTGCGGCACAAGGCACTTACAGGCAAGGTTGTCACATTCATGGGGGCGAAGCTCAACAGACATGGTCGGACGTCCCGAGTCGCAGGTACAACATCTACTGTATGGGGCTGAGTCGGTTCACGCATCCGTCATCTGGAGCATCAGAGAACGAGGCGCTCAGCTGTCCATCCGGCCCGGACCCACCGGCAGATCGTCCGAAAGGATGATCTTTCCCGGCAAACATAGAACCGACGCCTTACAGCCCGGCTGGAACTCCCGTCTTATGCCGCAAATACGCACTCGACTCGGATCTTTGCTGCAAGCTTGCTCACTCTTAACAATCATCCTGCAGATACATGCCATAGCCCGCCTCCTGTCCGAAGATCGTCTCAGGCAAGCCCCGTGCGTGAGTCACGCTGATCGAGTACTACGAATCAGGAGGCGAGTGGGCACATACTGCCAGATTGCACCGTCATGAGAGCACAGAGTGAGGAAGACCTATGTTTACAAAGGCACAGGCAGCGCTGGATGGAACGACAAGAACTCTCCCGCCTCTGTACCACAATTGGTTGAGCGATCTGCTCGCTGAGCTGCCCATGAGGGTGTGCGTGGACTTGTGGGGGCAGGAAGAGATTTGGGCAGCGGGCCGGCAGGACCAAGGCGAGAAATGCCTCCGCGTGACAATACGGGAACCCGAAGTGTTGAAGCGCCTCCTCTTTAGGCGCGACCTTCTAGTCATCGTAGAAGCTTATCTGGCAGACCAGCTAAGATTCTACGGAGACACTGAGCAGATGGTAGGCTTTGTCGAATATCTTGCCGAGCGCGTGGAATTTCGCCAAGGCTTTGCCGCATGGCTGGAGAAAAACCTCCTGTCGCCCCTGCGTTCCACACTTGACGGCGGCGGAGCATGGCCGCGTTTTATCCGGCACTCCCTGGAGCGCGATCGGGCTGCGGTCCAACAACATTACGACTTGAGCAACGAGTTTTACAAGTTGTGGCTTGACCGCTCGATGACATACTCTTGCGCGCGCTTTGAAGAGCCGGACATGACCCTTGAGAAGGCTCAGGAGGCAAAGCTCGATCTCATTTGTCGCAAGCTGCGATTAAAACCTGGGGAGCGAATGCTGGACATCGGCTGCGGATGGGGTGGGCTCCTCAAGTGGGCTGCAACCCACTATGGCGTCCAAGCCTGCGGAATTACGCTCAGCAATGAGCAGGTTCACTACAATCATGACTGGATCCAGCGAGATGCTTTCCAGGACAGGGTTCAAGTCGAGTTATGCGACTATCGAGAGGCATACCGGCTAGGAGAGTTCGACAAGATTGTGTCGGTGGGCATGATCGAGCACGTGGGGCTCAGGAACTATCCCACCTACTTCAGATCGATTCTGAAAGCTCTCAGCCCGGGCGGACTGTTTTTGAATCACGGCATTACCACCAGCAGTGAATGGAACCCGGCGGGCATGGCAGAACGCTTCATAGACCGCTACATCTTCCCGGACGGAGAACTCTCCACCCTGCCTGCAACCCTAGCCGCTGCCAAGGACGGCGGATGGGAGACAATCGACCTGGATTGCTGGAGGCCGCATTACGCAAAGACGTTGCGATGCTGGGCTGAAAGGCTTGAGCGCGCAAGGCAGCAGGCGGCGGACATTGTCGGGGAGGGCGTCGTGCGCCTGTGGCACCTCTACCTGATCGGGTCTGCCTTTGGCTTCGAGCGAAACAAGTTGAGCGTGTATCAAACACTGCTAAGGCGCGCACAAGATGAAAGGTGGAACCTGCCTATGACCCGGGCGGGCTGGCTGTCCTGACCACCCTTTTGGCTAGTCCCACGGATCGATGCGCTCAGTCCCAGGGGGCCTTATGCTGGATTGCAGGGCAGCCGTATGCGATGCAGTGAGGCCGGAGAGGTATGCCATGACGAATTCGGAAGTATATGTGTGCGGCACGTGTGGATTCAGCTATGGGGGATCGCCGGGGGATTTGCGTTCCGGAATACCCCCCACGACGCCGTGGGAAGCACTTGCCCCAGACTGGCACTGCCCCAACTGTCATGCTCCGAAGAGTGCGTTTCACAGGGAAACAGCTTCCGAGCGGCTGCCCCGGGCAGGGAGCCAAACGACACAGCAAGATGTCATCCAGCAGCTGGCTGCCATTGCCGACCGCAAAAAGAAACACTTCGCCGGGGGCAAGAACTTCGTCGTTCCCGTAGGATATCTAGGCGAGGAGATCCACGAGCTGGCTTTGATGGTTAGCGGTAAACAAACGATGTCTGAGCGGACGATATTGTCGGTCTTCTTCGACGAGCGAGCAATCCGGCTACTGAAGCAAGTGAGCATCAATTACTACTGGTTCTGGACGATCGTCTCGTTTGCCGCTTCCAGGGCAGCATGCCTACCCATCATACAGGGACAGATACAAGAAGCAATTGCCCATCTTCGTTCCGGTCTGGCGGCACATGTCGATCTCATCAGGCCGCTGTCCGACCTCGACCAGTATGAACTGGCGTTGCGCGTGGCGTATGGTGCGATGGTCATCAGCCACTTACCCGATCATACTTACTCGGTCATACCCAACCCGCTCTTTCAGATTTCGGATCTTACAGTCGGGGCTGTAGCGGCCGGCTAGGCCGTCACCTCATGGGCGGGCGCTGCATCCGCAACGTCTTATCGGTCGGCAGCGGAATCGCTAGAGTCAGCCCTGGGGCTGAGGCGCTGTCCTCAGGCAAATTCTAAGATCAATTGATAAGCGAACCCTTTTGCATTTGGTCAGCAACGACCGTCCGGAGAGACCACTATGAGCAAGACAGTCATTCGAGAGATTACGCCACAGGAAGTCTTGTCCATGGCGGAGGGCGGGCAAACCTGTCAGATAGTCGACGTACGCGAGCCGGCAGAGTACGAAACTGAAAGAATTGCAGGATCCACATCCCTCCCACTCTCGTCCTTGAAGGAACAAGCCCGTACGCTCGACCGTACCCGGCCCATCTACATTGTGTGCCGCACCGGCAACCGCGCGCGGAGAGCCTCAGCCTTGCTAGCGGAACTCGGCATCACCGATGCCTTCGTCATGCAGGGGGGACTTCAATCCTGGATTGGCGCCGGACTGCCGGTTGAACGCACCGGCAGGAGCGTGTGGTCAATGGACCGGCAGGTACGTTTCACCGCGGGGCTGCTGGTTCTTGTGGGAATCGCACTGGCGTATACGGTCAACGCCAACTGGATCTGCCTGTCGGCCTTCGTGGCATTGGGGATGATCATATCCGCAGTCACTGACAGCTGCGGCATGGCCGTCGTTCTAGGCCGCATGCCCTGGAACCGCGCCTCCTGCGGCAACGGCTCACGCGGTTGACGCCACCAGACTCGAACGTCGTCTGTCATCCCAAGGAAGCAATATGCAAGACGCACATTCTCCCAAATCGTCAACACCGTCCTGCGCAGACAGAATGTCGACGGTGCCTGCTGCTTTCGCCAGGGAGCAGGTGCTGATCCACTTACTCATGGCCTTCATAGCAACAGGGCTCATCTTCATGCTGCTGCCAGGCACGCTTGTGGGCGTCTGGAATCTGTTCACGATCAGCAGTGAGCACGCAGCCGACTCCGCCTCGCTTGCCTGGGTGCAAGCCCACGGGCACGCGCAGCTGTTCGGCTGGATCGGCAGCTTCATCCTGGGCATAGGCTTCTATTCCACTCCCAACGTGCGGCGGGTGTCGACGTTCGGCTTCCGGCAGGGCTGGCTGTGCTGGGGTCTTTGGACGGCGGGTGTGGCTCTCCGCTGGATAGCAGATATGTACTCATGGCAGTGGCGGGTGCTCCTGCCTGTTTCTTCCCTGATGGAGCTGTTGGCGGTCACCCTCTTTCTCATTCAGTCCGCGCGAGGACACAAGCTCGCCCTAATCGTTAAGCGCAAGATCGAGCCGTGGGCGGTTCTGGTGCTCGGAGGAACAGCAGGACTGGCGCTGACCGTGGGCTTCAATGTGGGCGAATGTCTGTATCTGACGGCGGCGGCAAGCACGCCTGTTTTTCCCAGGGATGTTGCTTCCAGGTTGCTTGTTCTGGCGACGTGGGGATTTGTCGTCCCGATTGTATGGGGATTTACGGCACACTGGATGCTGGTTTTTCTAGGCCTCCGGCCAACCAATCAAGCTTTGCTGCTGTCCGGCTTCTGGACCTGTGTGGGCGGTGTGGCATTCAGCCTGGCCGGCTGGTTCCTGCCTGGAGCTACCCTTATCCTGCTCGGCAGCTTCCTGGCTGTAGTTGCCCTGCGCTTATTCGAGCCTGCGGAAAAACCAGCAAAAACCGCCGGAGTACACCCCAGCTTTCCGGCATTCGTGCGCCTGGCATATGGCTGGCTGATCGTAGCCGCATTCCTGTCGTTGTGGGCCGCAATGGCGCACGGGGCTGCCGGTATCGCCGGAGCAGGACGACACGCCCTTACAGTCGGCTTTTTCTCGACCATGGTGTTCAGCGTGGCACCAAGAATACTCCCCGCCTTCATGTCCAGAAAGCAGCTATTTAGCTCCAAACTAATGCTCGTCAGCCTTAGCGCGCTCACGGCCGGTTGCCTGGTGCGGGTCGTCTCTCAGATTGTCGCCTATCAGGGATACGCCGATTGGGCCTGGACCGTCCTGCCCGCGTCCGCCACGCTCGAGCTTCTGGCGTTCCTTGCCTTCGGAATCAACATGCTTGGCACAATGCTCCAACCGCCGATGCTGCCACGTCTCCAGTGACATCGCTGCGCGAGCAATCTAACAATCCGAAACTCGGCCGCGCAACTTACGGGTAAGTCTTCGGCCAGCCCGGTTGTGCTGACCACGAAACTGTCATCCTGAGCCGCTCGAGCCCAGCGAGAGCGGCGAAGGATCTCGTGTTCGCGCGCAGAGATCCTTCACCGCTTCGCGATCCAGGATGACTCTTTGGTGGTGCGGGCGCCTGCGTCGACCGAACGCTTACACTTACGGCGTGTGACTGCGCAGCCATTCACTCACGGCGGCCACGGCATCTGGACGGAAAAACCGGGTTTGCAAGAAGATGTGACCCTCCTGCTCGAAGCGTCTGATTGTTTCATCCTGGCTGTCGAGAATCCATATAAGTTTTCGAATGTACTTCTCACGCAAAAGCGGATCGCTGGTCGCTTGCATAATCAGGACCGGTAGCCCGGGCGGCATGCGCCGTGCCAGCTTGAGCGTGCCCCTGTTCCAACGATTGACGTCAAGGACCTCCGAGACCATCACGGCTTTTCGGACAACAGGATCGGATAGCTTTTCGTCGATGACGCGCTGGTCGCTGCCCGTGTACTTCTCAAAGTAGGAAGAGATGTTCACCCTCCTTCCCGGTCGCAATAGAGATAGGAGAGCCTCAAAGGTTCCTTTCACGTATAGTTTCCTCGTGGCCCGGATCGCTGGGCTGGCAAGGATAGCTCCCCGCATCAGCTGCGGCTCTCGAACGGCGACATGAATGATAAAGCAAGCACCCAGACTTTCTCCCATGCCTATGACCGGCAAGCTTGGGTAATCCGCTTTGAGCGTCCTCAGCAAGGCGACCAGGTCTTCTTCGCTCTGCCTGCAGTCTGTCTTATCAGACTGGGGAAATCCGTCGCCGGTGAGCCAGCGGCCCGAGCCTCTCTGATCAAGCGCGACTACGTGAAACCCCCTCGATGCAAGTTCTCTGGCAACGGCGTCGAAGGTCAATCCATGTTGAATATACCCGTGAATGGCCACGACAATAGCGCGCGGCGAGGAATCATTGTCGCGCCACTCATAAACAGGCAAATTGAGGCGCCTGGATAAAGGCCCATTGTCTTCACGCAGGACTTTGCCCATGACACAGGCGGGCAATATCAGCGGCAGCCAGAAGGACGCTGCCGTAGCCGCCAACATTAGCCCCAATGGTGCCCCGGAATGCTTCACGATGCCTTTATATCAAATGCATCCGTCTTCGCCAACAATTCCGGGCACTTCTGTCAACTTCGGATATTGTCGCGGGAGTCACTCATGAGCTGATCCCACGGCCGCTGACGTGGAAAGAGTCAGCAGCTGAGGGGGTGTGCAATCCGGGGGATAGAAAAACTCTACACGCACGGTCTGCTCCTGGCCGGCTGCGATTGGCAGCGTAATAAACGGTCGGCCCATCTCCCCGTATCGCTGGACCACGTGAAAGTACCGCACCCTCTCCGCGGGCTCTTTTGCTTCCGTGGTCACTTTTATGGTGCCGCGGAAGTAGATCTGTGGGTACGGCGGGTCGGAAAACGTCATCGTCTCAGACTTGACATCAGACTTCACCGGCGTTTCCAAAGACAAGCTCGCATTCAGAGGTCGATTGGAGTTATTCTTCAGCGGGATAGCCAGATCGTACTTAACCCCGTAGTTACCATGCGCGCTATACGCTGTATCGTCGTACCGCACCGCAAGTGGTGCACTCTGGTTCTGACCGGTACCGAGGGTCGCTCCTTTGAGCGATGACACCACGTACGCGATGGGTCTGTCAGGCTCAGGC
>DATNRD010000297.1:0-6424 GCA_036703665.1 Candidatus Obscuribacterales bacterium | reverse complement strand
AGGCGTATATTGAGGCGGACAAGATCCTCCAGCTGCGACACGCTCATCTCGGCACCGCCGAGAGCAACCGTCCAATCGAACTCCTGGAGATCGTGCAAGCTGAGCAAAGCTTGTCCCCGATTCAGCTCAGACATCTTGATGCTGGCCGAAAGTGGTGGCTTGCGCTGGACCCACCACCCTGGCAACTGGACGCTGAAACCGCTCCCCTTGAGCTGCGGCCCTACCCGTGCAAGGAAGTCATAGGCTTCCTCACTGCTCAGGTAGAATCCACGCGGGCACGAATCGGTCAGGCTCTCATCGATCTTGGGGCAAATTTTCGCGGCACGACCGAGCAGGCTTAGCAATAGCTCTCTCGGGCTGAGATCACCGAGATCGCCTGAAATGCGCTCGAGACGCTGCCCATAAAGGAAGTCGGGCACAACCATCTCGCAAGACGGCTCTTCGATCGACTGCAGGAGAAACCGCACATACCAGCTTCCTGCCGCGCAGGTTTCTCTGACTATCTCCGAGATCACAGGGGGGACGCCATCGCCGTTGTTGCAGTCAGCTTCCGAAGGTGCCGCGTCTTCCGGAGAAAATGACAGGTCTGCCTGCTCCGCAAGCTCGACATCGGCCGGCGAATCTGGCACCGTATCTGGTGCCGGCTCCTCGATCCGGAAACAAAGTCGATAAGGCGAATCAGAGACGAGCTTCAGCGGGCGCTGCCAGTCGCGAATGGCTGAAAGCAACAGCGAAATTTCTTCAGCCGTGCCAGCGACCGTTGGATCGTCCGCGAACAAGGCGACCAGCCACCTGGAGTGAATGCTGCTGCTCCCCGGCTCGAGCTGGAAAATCTCGATTTGCCTGCGTTGCGCTGCATCTGTTCGGCAGGCCGACCTCACCAAATAATCAGTGCACCAGGTAATAAATCTGGCCAGAAGCTCGGTTGTACGGGAACTATCAACAGATCCGGCACTGATGCCGATGGCCGCGCACGATAACGGCATTGAGCGGGCCAGCTCGCCCAGCCGCGCGGCATCGTCGCCAAGGAAAACCGGCTGCCATTGCGCCACAGGATGCTCGCCCTCGCAGCTCACTCCCGGCAAATACTGCTGGCGCGCAACTAGCGAGGCTGCAAACCGCAAGGCGCCTGCCCAGAAGCTGATATCCGCGCCCACGGCCAAGCCTTCGGCGATAAGCTCCCGGTCAGCGCAATAGGAAAGCAAATCGATAATCTGGATTGGATCGAGCCGCAGCGCCGATACTTTCCAGTGCAGAAGACCCAGGCTGCCACTGTCCAGCTTGGGAACAGGGGCAATCATGTGGCTGGAGGCGCAGGGCACGCCGCCGATAGACGGGATCGACACCACAATCTGCCCGTTCTGCCGTCTGGCGATAGACAGAAACGGCACACCGGCAGTTAGAGTATCGCGAAGTCTCTTGGTTGTGGCCGAAAAGGGTAGATAGCGCGTGAAAGCACCATGCGGTGGAGCAACCGCTGCGCCAGAGTCTGGCGGGCTGGCCTGCTGTGGTCCATAGTCGGTGCCGGTCCATTCGTCTGACGGAGACGGCCTCGATGGCATCTCGGACAGGAAAGGTGAATCCGAGTCCTCTGCCCACACCAGGAAGGAATTCTCAATCAGACTGCCATGTAAGATGAGCATTTCACTCTCCCGTGGGCATGGGACCGTACGATCCAGCGCCTCAGTCTCCCCAGCCGTTGTGATCCATCATTGATAGAAGAAGGGTCTTGAGTCCATTTGCCCTTCTTATATCGCGCACCAATTCGCTGAAGACCTCCGTTCTCCCCGTGTTCCTGTAAATTTCCTCCAGCAATGCGAGGTGCTCACACGCTGCCCTGTAGTTCTTTTCACCCTTCCGTTCGATGCACTGCCGCATTTCCGCTTCGATGCGCGCAGTCGCTGTATCCGGGAACCTGCGCCAGGACAGTTTCGCCAGCTCCAGCGATAGCTCACTGGTTGTAAATCCTGCTTCTACCTCCTGCCACGCCAGGTCATACTCTTGCTCGCTTATGTAAATTTCCAAGAGACTCGTGTTCGGCTTAGTATTTGTACCGTAAACGCTCTGGCACAATGGCTTCCTCTCTCGGGCCTCTCTTGCTATGGCTATGCATTCCTGCCGGCAGCTCGGCCATCTATCCGGTAGCCAGGTCAGGCAGTACTCCTTTACCCGCTCAAATGTGAACGGGAGCACGCTGGAGTTTGCGAAGATCCGCTTAAGCAGCGCCAACCCTTCTTCCACTCTGCCCACGTGCGGATAGTGTTTGACCAGGAAGGAGCCGAGCAACGATTCGTCGGCGGGATACATATGGAGATATTCTTCTGCTAACCGGATGGCTGTCGACAATTGCCCAATGCGCTCATAGAACTGGCATAAATGTATGATGTCCAATACATCCTGCTTCTTCCCTGCGTGGATCTCGTGGAGCAAATCAAACCTCTTCGTGAGCGCGGCCGTGTGCTCCATCATCGAAAGGATACGTTTTTGCAGAGCCGTGTATTCAGCACGGTAGACGCGTCCTCCTTTCGCCATGATGTCGTGCCAATGCTCCTCGAGCAGGACCTGCAACTGCAGCAGCCCCTCTTCCTTCAATAGGTTGGAGTAACGCTTCGGAGCATCGACAAAACAGTCTGCTTCGACATAGAACACCCAGTCGAAGAGCGTCTCTGCAAGTCGCCGCGGAACCGGGGGCGCAAGCTGGCACGCCCTCAAATGAAGCTCCAACAACCTCCTGCGGAAATTTGCAATCGGCTGCTGGCAGAATTTATAGATTAGAAGGGCATCGTGCTTTGCTTCCACCTCTTTAAAGACATACTCGATGAAAGATCGGATGTCCGCTGCCGTGTCAAAGTTAATCATGTGCTCAATAGCTTTAACCAGGTGCCGTTCCAGATGCTCTAGCTCAGCCCGGCTATCTGCTTTGTCGTCTTTATTTTTGACGTATTCCTGGACCTGCGCTGTGAGCTGCTGGAGTATGTCGCATGCGCTCTGCTGCTGGGAACCTCTTCTCCCACAGGCCAGTGCCTCTAGCTCGCGACAAAATGCAGCGTCCCGCTGGGCGTGATCAACAATGAGCGATATCAGGGCTCCCCGGTCTTGCCGGTGCAAGTATCTCTCGATTTCGCTCATGGTCGCGCCCGCAGGGGGGGGCAGTACAGGCGCGAGCAGTCTCCTCACTGGCAAGCTCCGATGGCTGTTCTGTGCCAAGCATCCTGCCTGCGTTAAGGTTAACCGCGCCGGGTAATTGACGGCACTGATCATGAGGTCCCTCATTCTGGCATGGCGCGCTGTCTCGCTGGCTGTCGTGGGCGGACGCGTGATCCTGCGCCGACCGTTGTTCTAACCAGGCTAACGCTGTGGCAGTCAGATGTTCGCAAAAGATCTCTTCTTCACCGAGCGGGCAATCGCAGGAATAGTGGATATCTTCGCCAACTGCGCTTAGGCGTGCTGACAATGCCCTGTCCGGTAGCACTGTACCGACCACATACTCGCCTTGCCGTGCAAGCTCGATTCCGCCCCGGTCCGCAACTGACTGAGCCCGGCGCAAGACCTCATCTCCGGCCAGCCAACAAAGGTCACGCTTCAGTAGTTCTTCCATTGGAGATGCAGCGACCGGGACCGGGTTCTTGGAACATCGTCGTGATCTTAACCCAGACGCCTATCTCCTACATTTCCAGCCGCTCAGCTTAAAGCATGCTCAGGCGGATTGCACACGCGGGCCGTTGGCGCCGGGACCTCTAGGTTTTTGTCCTGCTCTGCGTGCCGCTTTCTTAGCCATGCGTTCGGGATTGCCAAAGTAAAAGTCTAGGATGTCGGTAATTGCTTCTTCCGGTGTGGACCAACGATTTTCAAAGTCGCCATATCCCATTCCACCAGCGCAGTCTATGGACCAAACAATCCAAGTATCGTCCTCTTGCATAAGAGCTACCATTGCTGCATCTGTGTCTGGGCACGGAGGCTCCTCGCCAATGGTAATGTATCCTCCCTCATAGCCAGGAATAGCGTTCCCTGGTGTTGTAGTGGGTTTGCACACCCAAACGCCACCATTGAAACATCCCATCGGGTGGGACACATGCAATCCAGCGTCTCGAAGTCTCTGTAGATACTTTTCGTTGATTGTTGCCATATATTCTCCAGATTTTTATTCAGCCCAACGGTATGCGGCGTGGCTACTCCAAGTCTTGAGGAAGTTGGCCTGCGTCATTTCATCTGTCCGCCACATTACCGAGTGCGCTTCAGGCTGTCCGAAGTCCAGTTTCCAGGGGGTGGCTTTCCCTTGATGTTGAGGCTCCTTGCCTCACTCAGGCGGGCGTGCGTCGGCTGTGGTGTTTGTTGATTCATCGACATACTGAAAGTTCCTGGCCTCATGAAATGCGAAGATTGCCTTGTTCAGTACGAGAGCGGCTGGGTCTCCATTGACCATCTTGGAAAATTCAGGTTCCCAGCTGAGGGTACGAAATGGTCTTTCCTCGACCGTGAAGATAAACGCTAACTCGCCGGTGTCCGTCCTAAAGCACACCTTGTACGTATTGTCACCCTCGGCTGTCAACGCTATCGGCTGTAACCTCTGCATCATCACTCCTTTGTCTGATTTACATATCCTTTTTGTAGACAGCGCGATCAGACCAGTGCTTCAGAAACGCGTCCCTGGTCATCTCATATCTAGTGCCGTGTTGCGGATCACGGATCATCAGGTGGCCAGCTTCGTCTAATCCGTCCACGACTACCATGTGTCCCATTGCAGCACGATGAGCAAATTCCTCGCGTAGCTCGGCGCCCCATGGCTTTCCGCTGAGGATAAGCGCATCAAGTGCTCTCTCCCGCTGGACGAAATCAAAGAAAGCACCTTTCCAGTCAGGGCCGAGTGTTTCGGCTAGCAATTCAGGAACCGTGCTAACTTGGTCAATAAGTATCTGCTGTTTTAATGCACCCTCGGACAACATTTCCCCTATAGCAGCTACACATCCGTCTGGCGTAGCTTGCCGCACAACGTCAGGCGACGGGCGCTCATTGAGTATCGGCCAGTCACCGCCAGCGCCTGCTTTAGTTTGCAATTTGAACTCGCCTTCTAGCTCATTAACCGTGAGATCATCAGC
Source organism: Candidatus Obscuribacterales bacterium (assembly GCA_036703665.1). Classification (GTDB taxonomy): domain Bacteria; phylum Cyanobacteriota; class Vampirovibrionia; order Obscuribacterales; family Obscuribacteraceae; genus DATNRD01. The sequence goes on along the minus strand of DATNRD010000297.1, from coordinate 1,328 downwards.
CTTGGACATGGCGTAGAAGTCTTCCCCCTTGGCGGCACCAGGTATTGGTTCGATGCCATCGAAATAGCCTTTAGGGATACCCGCAAGCTCCAGTTCTTGCGTAGACAGACCGAGCTTGCGGGCGTAGTCATAGAGTATGCGCCGGGCCTGGTCGGCCAGCTCCGGCGTTACGGCCGCCATTTCATCGACTGCTTTGACGGAAGCGCGGATGCCGTCCATCACCGCTTGGTCAACCCCGGTTGCGACCGTGTCAGCTATCTTGAGTGCTGCTTCTCCGGCTTCTGTGGAGCCCTCAGGGTTGAACATAAAGAAGGCGGTTTCACCGATTACGCGTCCTTTCTGCCGGTCGGGGAGAGAGCTGTAGCGCTCGCTTGCCTGCCTGATGGCGTTGCCCAGGCGCTCGAAGGCGTGGGTAACTGCATTGGGATCCTGGGCCATGGCATCGAGGGCGCCGCCAACGGCTTTGAATAGCGGGTCATTTATGGCGTTCGGCTTTGAAAGGAATTCAGCAATGGTGCCGTCGGTTAGAGCTGTCCACCCGGCTACAACGGCTTCCTTAGTGTGCTCCTTGGCCATGTTCAGCCCTTCAGCGATCCCTATGAACTTCTCGACTTGTCCGTCAAGGTACTTCTGCCAGCCTGCTGGGTCGTTTGCTCGGTCGGCTGCTGCCTGAAGGAAATCGGTGAGCCCTTCGCTGGGCGGGCGATTCTCCGGAGCCTGCTGCCAATCCATTCCCAGTGCGTAAGTATTGTCGCCGGTCTTCCTGGGCTGGTAGTCGATGACAGTGCCGGTGTTCTCTGCTGAACCATTACTGCTGGCAGTCTCAGCGGTCGTCTGGGTCTGCTTGTCTTCCGGCTGCTCAACCGGTGCGTCACCCGCCGCGCCCAACGTCTGCCGGTACTCTCTTGGCTCGATACCGCCGGACACTTCCTTCGATGCCAGTACCGCGCCGCTGTCGCCATCGACAAGGCAAAATTGTTCATTACTCGCTGGCTTCGATGCACCGATCGGCGGGATGTCCGTCATCGAGGTGAAACTCAGTCGTTGGGCATCCTGAACTATTTTGGCCTCGGCCAGGCGCGCCTGCCAAAAGGCGTCGTCGCCGCTATCTGTCACGGCGCTCTTGTCGCTTTCCCTGAAGTTCTCCGCTCTTTCCTCGGGCGACATGTCAGTCTCCGGTCTAGGCGGCCGGCCATGCAATCCCTGTCAAGCTTATACCACGAAGGTCGAAAGGTGCCCCAGGCGGAGGTTCGTCAAAAACTTTCTTGCAACGAGGATGTCCGTCGTTTAGGCGCGATAGGTACTGGGGATGATGCATCCGGAAGCTA
>DATNRD010000296.1:0-8891 GCA_036703665.1 Candidatus Obscuribacterales bacterium | reverse complement strand
GCGAGAAGATCCTTAGGGAAGGTCTCGGGGAGATTGCCTTCAAGTGGAAACAACCGAAGCTTCTGCATAACTCCTCCAGTAGCTGAAGCGATCAAATAGAGGCGCCCAGTGCCGGGCGGGCACGTCGAACCTCGGCGGCCGGAAGCTCCCTGACAGGCAGGAACTGCTCCTCGTCAGGCCGGTAGCCGAAAACTTCTCCCGTTTGAAGCTTGTATACCCAGCCGTGCAGGTTCAGCTCCCCGCTTTTCAGGCGTGCTGCCACTGACGGGTGAGTCTTCAGGTTCTCGAGTTGTACCAGGACATTTTCCTGGATTGTGACATTGAGCAGCCTGTCCTCATCCAGTTCCTGATAGTTTTGCTGGACGATGCGCCGCGTGGCTTCAGCGTGTGATAGCCATGCCGCCACTGCAGGCATGTTCCGGAGGTCTTCCGGATGAAGCAACCCCTTCATCGCGCCGCACAAAGAGTGCCCACAAATGATTATGTCCTTTACTCCCAGGGCGGCCACTGCGTATTCTATCGTTGCTCCCTCACCGCCGTTGGCCGCACCGTAGGGGGGAATGATGTTGCCGGCGTTGCGCAGAATGAAAAGATCTCCAGGGTTGGTTTGCGTGATGAGGTTCGGGTTTATCCTCGAATCAGAGCACGTAATGAACAGCGCCTCCGGGTTCTGCCCGTGCGAAAGGCGCTCGAACAGCTCCTTCTGCGCAGGAAACACCTCGGACTCGAAGTGGTGGAGACCTCTTATCAACTTTTGCATCAGATCAAACCTCCTGTTTCAGCAAATCTACGTTGCTGTAGTGGGAGCGTGCGTCGAGGCAATGACGGCTTCGGAAAATCGAGCCGGACATAAACCGCGCCACGCCTGGTTGGCACTCGCGCTTGTTAGTCGAACAGGGCATGAAAAGGACCGCGATCCGGTCCGACGACCGGAAACCTCATGCCCACCGGCTAATGCCGGTGAATCCATCTTCAGTCAGCGTGCCGAATGAATACGACCCCGGTAGCGCGTCAAATTAGAAGCGACCGATTCCACAGCCAGAGTCGTCGAGGTTGTCCGGCAGCGACCACGGGAAGCCTGCTGCTCGCTTGAGTGGCAGCGGCAGGGTGGAAGGCAAGCTCCAATGGAGGCTGTGGACTGGCAGCAGATGTACCCGGCACGCTGAAGCGTGCCTGGCGTTGTCTCGATTTTATGCTGACCCGGCTCAAATGGTGGGCACAGACCTGCACCAGTTTTTTCCGCACCGGCTGCGATAGCTGGCTGTCGGAATGGTTCCCGGCCTCACATGTCTCGCCCAGGAAGAATACCTGAGCCAGTAAAAAGAAGAAAAGAATTAAAAGTGTGCGAAGGTGCATGACCCCTGCTGTCTATTTGCCGGACTCTACCACTGCGGAGTCGCCTTACTCCGCCGGTCATTGATTGCTTGGTCCGGATACCTGCATGTCGACGTTTGAATGGTTCAATCATACCATCCCGCTGCCAGGACCTGACCGGTTGTGCCAGCTACGGCTATACTGCCAGCAGCAATGCCGTTCACTCAACCTGGGGGCGCGGGCATCCTGCCCGCTTCGAAGCCGGCGGGAAGCCGGCGGGTCAACAGCTGTCCTTCCCTGAACGGCATCGCTGCGAGAAACTCGGCACCGCAGGGTCAGGAGAGGCAAGCAATGCAGAGTGCAAGGAACACCAGCGGACTGGATGACCTCCGTGGCAAGACCATCGATCGGGCTGACAGCAGCTTGACCCTTTTGGTCATCAGATTCGACGATGGCAGCGGGTTACTTCTGGAAGCTGTCGGAGATGCCACGGATCCAGAGATTTCCTGGGCGGTCAAGCCGGCCCACCTGCTTCCCGAGGCTAAAGACGCGGTCTGTGCTGTCGACTGGGGATGGATAGCCGGTGCCAAGATCGAGCAAGTGTCCGGGTCGAAGGGCTCAGTCAGATTTCAGCTGGATCCGGCCGGGCCGCTGACCGTATCGGCGTTGGTGTGGCAAGGCGCGCCATTCCTTGCCTTTCAGCCCTTCAAGCAGCCGCGCTAACCAGGCGAGGCGAAGAATCTCTGCCTGACCAGAGGCACGCCTCTAAGAGGGTCCTCTTCGCCCCTGGGGGATCTCTGACAACGACAGGGGGATGACCGGAAGTAAAGTTTATCCCGGCTCTCAACGCCGGCTGCGCAAGATGGAGATGACTTCTTTGAGCGGCTTGTCCAGTTTTCCCATGTTGTTGTAGATGGACAGTGCCGCCTGCCCGATTTTTATGTTGTCATAAGTGGGGCCTTGCGTCAGGTCTTGAAGGTTGCGGTACTGAGACCGGGTGTCCTCCAGAATGGATTTGACCTCGGACCACGCCGGCGCCAGCTTGTCATTTTTCTCTGACGGGAACTGCACGGCATCCGTTTCCTGCTGCAATGCGTCGACAAGCCGACCAGCCGCCGCCATGTCAAGATCGAGCCACTTTTTCCGGGGAGGCAACGCCGGACCGAGGTCTTCCATCTTTTGAGCCCAGCCAATCGGATGCGTATCATCCTTCATCGGTATCGGTTGAATGATCATCGGCTCACCGGTCACCACCATGTCCCGCTGCTCGACATCGTCGATCAACATGAGCGCAGCCGAGCGGAGCCTGCGCGCCGCATCACGCACGTGCTTGAGCTGTATGTCGGCCGGATGAAACTCAGTCTGCGCGGTCTTCGCTGCTGCCGTAACCGGTGCGGCGGAAGCGACCGGTTGTGTTACCACCGCTGCCACGACAGCACATGCTAAAGACAGTGTCGTATGTTGGACGGCACTTGCCCGCGCGGAAAGTCCCTTGCTCATGAACCAATCTCCTGCAATCAACGATGGCCATTATTGCATGTTGATCGCAGCGGGTTGAACTGGCGCGCTGGTCTCAACGTGTGAAAGCCGGTTGATGGCTCTTTGCCAGGTATTTTATGTAGTCGGCCAGCTCTCTGGCTTCGCCGGACAGCGTGCTGCCTGTGAACACCCGCTCGTGAGTACCGTCTGCGGTTGTCACGCTGATTGTAACCTTGTCGGTTTGGTCCTCGAGTTCTTCGCCTGTATCTGAAGAATCCATGATGCCGCAGAGATCAATCAGCCGCCTGAGTTCCACGAATTCTTCAGCGGAAAGGTCGTCTGTATCCACTACTGCGTTGCAATTTTCAGTACAGCATACCTGAAGGAGATTCATAAATTCACCCCCTGTCTGCTGGGATATGGCATCCTGAGCCAAAGACGTACCTGTTCCCGAAATGTTCCGCCGGCTTCAGTGGCGGCGACCAGCCCGTCCTGGATCAGGGCCAACCGCGTGCACGCCGAATGCCACGGTGGTCCGGACGTTGGCAAGGATGCCGCATCTCGAGGGCAGCGGACTTCGGCGCTCTGAGCGTTCTGCTCAGCTCAGTGCTTGAAACAGCGCTGACCCGTGAACAGCATGGCGATGCCGTTTTTGTTGCAGGCATCAATTACATCCTGGTCCTTCAGGCTCCCGCCCGGCTGCACGATGACGCTTACGCCGGCCCGGGCAGCGGACTCGATGTTGTCGTTGGCGGGAAAAAAGCCGTCGCTGGCCAGAACGGCTCCTCTGGCGGCGTCACCGGCCTGCTGCAGGGAGAGATTTACGCTGGCTATGCGGCTGGTTTGCCCGATGCCGAATCCGAGCGAACGGCCGTCCCGGGCGATGAATATGGCGTTGGAAGTGAGGTGCCGAACCACAGACCAGGCAAAGGCGATATCGGCTCTGTACGAGTCATCTACCGCACTGGTGGTCACACATTTGAACTCTTCTGGATCCACCGGTGGCTCCTGGTCCACTTCCAGTATCGAGCCGAAATCCCCCAGGTCCTTCAATTGCCGGCCCAGCGCCGATTTCGGTTTGAGCAGCTGGGGCGCGCATGCGAGCACTCGCACGTTCTTTTTCTTCCTAAAAATCTCGAGTGCATCTTTGTGGAACTGCGGTGCCAGCACGATTTCGACGAAGTTGGCTACGATCCGCTCGGCAAGAGGCGCGTCAACCGTTCCCGTAAACCCGTAGACACCACCGAAGGCGGAGATCGGATCGCAATCGTAGGCTTTCTGGTACGCCTCGTGGATGTCGCGCCCGGTGGCCACCCCGCACGGGTTGTTGTGCTTTATGATGCAGCAGGCCGGAGAGTCGATGTCTCGCAGGATCTTTACGAGAGCATAGGCGTCCGTGATGTTGTTGGACGATAACTCCTTGCCCTGAAGCTGTTGGAAAGGCGGAAAGGCGGCCGGCGCGCTACCGTGCGCACCGGCAAATCCCGTTGCCGGGCTGTACCAACCCGCCGCCTGGTGAGGATTTTCGCCATAGCGAAGCGTTTGATAACGCGTGAGCGAAAGCGTCAACAACTCGGGGACGACGTCTGAGACCGGCTTGTCCAGGCAGGAGGCAAGATAGCTGGCGATGGCAGCGTCATACCGTGCAGTCCGCTGAAAAGCCTGGTAGGCCATCCTTCTGCGGAAATCGAGCTCGATTCGCCCGCCGCAAGCGTCCATGTGCTCGATAACCGCGTCGTACTGATCCAGCGAACTGACCACGAGCACCCGCTCGAAGTTTTTCGCGGCCGCCCGCAGCAGCGCCACACCGCCTATGTCGATCTCCTCGACCATCTCCGCTTCCGGCAGCCCGGCTGACAATTTGTCCTCGAACTGATAGAGGTTGACCACGACAATGTCGATCTCCGAAATGTCCATTTCGGCCAGGCAGCTTCTGTCTTCCTTGGAGGGGCGGGCAAGAATCCCGGCAAAGACCCTGGGATGAAGCGTCTTTACACGACCGGACAGGATCTCTGGAAAGCCGGTCATGTCTTCCACGCGGGTCGGCTGGAAGCCGTGCTGCTCCAGAAACTGCGCCGTGCTCCTGGTGGCAATCAGGCGGAGAGAATCGAATCGCTCCAGGCGCCTGATGAAGCTGTCGAGACCGGTTTTGTCTGTGACGCTGGCCAGAAGAGTTCTCATTGTTCCTCATCCTCTCAGGGTGACAGTAGAGCGCTCAATCGTAAGGGTCATGGGCTTTTCGGTGACGACACCGACGACCTGGGCAGCCAGGTTCGCCTGACGCAGCAATTCCAGAATCGGTTCTGCCTCGCCCTCGACAATCATGCAAAGACCCATGCCCATGTTGAAGGTCTGGTACATCTCGTCTTCCGGGACATGCGCGGCAATCTGCTCGAAGATGTCGTGCCTGGGCAGCGGGCTCGATATGTGGTAGCCCACCGCGCTGTTAAGGCGGAAGAGGTTGCGCCAGCCACCGCCCGTGATGTGGGCGATTCCTTTGATCTCACCGGTGTACTGACTGAGTACGCTCGCCACAGGGCGCGTATAGATTATCGTCGGTGTAAGCAGCGCTGCGTAAGTCTTATCATCCTGCGGAAGAACTTTGCGAGCCAGGGAAAGCCCGTTGGAGTGTATGCCGCTGGAGGCTACCCCGATCACCTTTTGACCCGGACGTATCTCCTCCCCGGTTATGAGCTTGCTGCGCGTGACGCGCCCCAGGGCGAAGCCGGCCAGATCGAAGTGCTGCCCTTCATACACACCGGGCATCTCGGCCGTCTCTCCCCCTGCCAGAATCATCCCGCTTTCATCGCATCCCGTCACTATCCCGGATATGATTTCATCTGCTATCCGATCGTCGAGCCTGCCCGTGGCCAGGTAGTCGAGAAACAGCGTGGGTGTGGCCCCGACGCAGATGAGGTCGTTGGCACACATGGCCACGAGATCGATACCGATAGTGTCGTACTGCCCGAGTGCGCAGGCAACAAGCAGCTTCGTACCTACACCATCAGTGGTGACCGCGACGGCCTCGCTTTCGCTGACGGGATACACAGCCGCATAGCCGCCTGCCCCACGCCACAGGTCGTCGTGTCCGGACCTGCGCGCGCGGGCTTTCAACCTCTCGACGAAGCGATCCGCCCTTTCTACATTCACTCCGGCTGACGAGTACGTCTCCATGTCGGCAACTGCTCCTGCATCTCAGTAAACAACCGCCTGATAAGCGTTCTTCAGAATAGCCAGCCCGTCCGGGATAGCATCCGGGAAGCCCGGATGGTGCCAGACCTCCGTCCGGGGCGGGCCTGACGCATGGCTCCAGGAGACCCAGGCGGGATGTTGCGTCCATCTCACGAAGGCCTCCGGATGGGGCATGAGCCCGAGCACGTTGCCGCGCCTGTTCGTCAGACCGGCAATCCGCTCGTAACTCCCGTTGACGTCTTCCACGTAGCGGACGGCTGTGTGTCGGTCAATCTCTCGCGCCAACTTGTTGTCCATATTGTCCGGTACGCAAAGCCTGCCTTCGCCGTGGCGAATGGGAAGATGAATGCGGCTCAGCGACTGGAAAAACGGAGAGGAATTGGACGTTGACACTTCCAGCTCCACCCAGCGGTTGATGAATTTTCCTTCGATATTCCTGGACAGGCTCACCACCCGTGGTGCGCCCGGGTCGGAGAAAGGAAGCAGCCCCATCTGCACGAGTACCTGAAAGCCATTGCATATGCCGATAACGAGCCCACCGGCGTGTATGTACGAGTGCAGCAGGTCGCTCACCTTGCGCTTTATCTTCAGTGCCAGGACTCTGCCGCTGGCGATCTCATCGCCGAAAGAGAACCCTCCCGGTATGGCAAGGAGCTGAGCCTCGAAAAGGCGTCCGGGGTTGCCGAGAAAGTCGCTGGTGTGGAGCCTGTCTGGAGCGAATCCGGCCAGCTCGAGCGCGTACGCCGTCTCGGCATCGCAATTTATGCCGTCACCGCAAAGCACGATTGCTTTTGGTTTTTTCATAGGGAAACCTCACACCCTTCCAATGGCAGCGGAGTCCTCCACGCCCTGACCAGCGCGGACAGCTCCAGCTCCATGATCCGGCGATCGTGATTATCGATGAGGCACAGCGTGTTTTTCTTTGTGACCACCCCGAGTTGCGTGCAGCGCGTACCGGCTGTAAGCTGTTCGAACTCTTCCTTGTGCGCTGGCGAAACGGTGAGCAGCAGGCGCGCCGGCCCTTCGCCGAAGAGCGCCACGTCCAGACGCTGCCTGAGTTTTTTGTGCGACGGCGATTGTTCTGCCGCCGACGAGGCAGCCTCGATTGATCTGGCTGCCTGGATCTCCGCCCCCAGCCCGCTGCCGATTATGCATTCGGCAAGCGCCACAGCCAGTCCTCCCTCCGACAGATCGTGCGCCGATTCCACGAGGCCATGCCGGATGGCTTCATGAACGAGCTTGTACAGGCGTGCTGCTCCTGCCAGATCGAGGGAGGGGAAAAGATCCGATTCCCAACCGTTGATTAAGGCGTAGTGACTGCCTGCCAGCCCGATCTCGCCGGCGCGAAGCAGGTAGAGGAGATCGCCGGGCGATTTGAAGTCCATGGTTACGACTTCGTCGATCCTGTCGACCCTGGCGATTGCCGATACCAGCAGCGTCGGCGGAATCGACAGGCGCAACGTCCCGTCGTCGAAATCGTTCTTCATGCTGTCCTTGCCGGATATAAGCGGCGCCCCGTAGGCAAGCACGGCGTCGAAGAGGCCCTGGCAGGCCCTGACCAGTTGTGCCAGTTTTCTTTCGGCGTCGGGATTGCGCTCGGAAGGCACCGGGTCTGGCCAGCAGAAATTGTCCAGCAACGAAACGGTGCTTGGGTTGGCTCCCACGCAAACGAGGTTGCGGACAGCTTCGTCGACCGCGCAAGTGGCCATCAAGTAAGTGTCGTAGCGGCTCAGTTGTGGACAAAGCCCGTTGGCGATGGCGATACCGGAATCCTGGTTGAAGATCGGCTTGATCACCGCTGCGTCGTTGGGGGCTCGCTGCAGCGGCCCGCCCATAGGCTTGATGACGCTCGCTCCTTGAACCTCATGATCGTACTGGCGGATCACGCTTTCGCGGCTGCAGATATTGGGGTGGGAAAGGAGCTGAATGAGGGCGACTTCGAGATCCTCCGGTGGCTGGCCGGTTGTGTTGCGGGGGACGACCGGCTCCCAGCGTGACTCGAGCTCAAGCGTGGGGGCCCCGCCGTGCAGGAAGTCGAGATCCAGCATGGCAACCGGCTTTCCGCCTCGGGTAACTTCAAAGCAGCCCCGGTCGTGGAAGCACCCCACTGCTGTAATTTCCACGCTGTGCTTGTCGGCCAGCCTCTTTAACTCTGCAAAGTGCCTGGTGGAGAGTGTCATGCGCTCCTGCGATTCGGAGATGACTATCTCGTAGTCTGCCAGTCCCGGATACTTGAGCGGAATGTTGTCGAGTTCCAGAGTGGCCCCGCCTGTCAATTGCGCCATTTCGCCCACCGATGACGATAGCCCCCCGGCGCCATTGTCGGTTGTGCCGGTGATGAGGCCGCCGTCTCTGGCCTCCAGAACGAAGTCGAGCAGCCGCTTTTGCGTGAAGGGGTCGCCAATTTGCACGGCTGAGACGGGGGAGCCCTCATGCAGCGCTTCCGAGGAGAACGTCGCGCCGTGTATGCCGTCTTTGCCGACCCTGCCGCCGGCCATGACAATGGTGTCGCCCGAGCGCGTGTGTTTTTCGTAGCCGGTCCTGCCGTCTACGAAAAGCGGGAGCAGACCGACCGTGCCGCAGAAGACAAGGGGCTTGGCGCGGTAACCGGCCTCGAAGAAGACCGCACCGTTGACCGTCGGGATACCGCTCTTGTTGCCTCCGTCCTGCACTCCCTTGCGCACGCCCTGAATGATCGCCTCCGGCGGCAGCATCGAAGGACGATGCGGCAGCGCAGGCGACGGGTAGGCAAAGCAAAACACATCCGTGTTTAAGATCGGGCGGGCACCCAGCCCGGTGCCGAGGATGTCGCGGTTCACGCCGAGAATGCCGGTCAGCGCCCCGCCGTATGGCTCGAGAGCCGACGGCGAGTTGTGTGTTTCTACCTTGAAGCAGACTGCCCAGTT
>DATNRD010000295.1:0-6203 GCA_036703665.1 Candidatus Obscuribacterales bacterium | reverse complement strand
GGTCTGGCCGGTGGCAGCGCCGACGCCGCCGCAACCCTGGCAGCGCTCAACTACTACTTCGGACACCCGCTGGGGGCCGAGGATCTGCTGGCACTGGCAGCGCGTCTGGGCGCCGACGTCCCCTTCTGCCTGGAAGGGGGCACAAGCGTGGGTCGGGGTCGCGGCGACGAGCTGACGCCAGTCAAGCACCAGTGCCGGCTGTCATTCCTTCTAGTCAAACCCAGAAACCTTGCCCTTTCCACTGCCTGGGTCTACGACGCTTACGATGAGTTTCAGCCCGCTGCCGACCGTCTCGCCTGGCGCCCTCCCGACCTGGTCGGCGCCATCAACGGCCTAGCCAGCGGCAACCTGGAGCTGGCCACGAGCTGCTTCGGAAACGACCTGGAGCCGGTCGTCTTCCACCATTACCCGCAGCTCTCCGGTCTCAAACAGCGGCTGCTTGCGCTGGGTTGCTGGAGTTGCCATCTGACCGGCAGCGGCCCGGCGCTCTTTGCCGTGGCCCCCGACCGGAAATCGGCACAGGCGCTAAGGCGGACATTCTTGATCGGCGACAACGGGCAAGCCGGTGCATCGGAGGAAGCCCAAAGTGAGGTAGATTTCTGGATAGTTGAATGCGTGGGCTATGGTGCCAGGCTGATAGGAGAGGTTGAGCCATGACAACCAGCGTGAAGAGCGGCAAGGCGAAAAAGTCTGGCAAGCCTACCGGTGGAAAAACGCCCGCAATCAGGGCGAAGGACAAAACACCCGCCAGGGGCAAGCTGAAACTCGTCAACAAGCAGACCGCACAGCAGATGATGGATCTGCTTTGCCGCCGCTATCCTGACGCGCACTGCGAGCTTAATTACAAGAACGACTTTCAGCTCCTTGTGGCCGTCATCCTCTCGGCGCAGACGACCGATGTCACCGTCAACAAGGTGACGCCCGAGCTGTTCAAGCGCTTTCCTACCCCCCGGGCGCTGGCCGAAGCCCCACCCGAAGCCGTCAAGGAAATAATCCGTCCGACCGGCTATTACAACGCAAAAGCCGCCAACATCCAGGCCTGCGCCCAAGCCATCGTGGAGCGCTTCAGCGGGCGCGTGCCGACAACACTGGACGAGCTTGTCACCTTGCCCGGGGTGGGCCGCAAGACAGCCAACGTAGTGCTGGGCACCGCCCACAACGTACCCGGATGGAGCGTCGACACGCACGTGCAGAGACTGGCTGGGCGCCTGGGATTGAGCAAGAACACGGACCCGGCGAAGATCGAGCAGGACCTGCAAAGGCTCTTTCCGAAACAGGATTGGGCCAAGCTGTCCATTACCCTCATCTGGCACGGCCGGCGCACGTGCTTTGCCCGCAACCCCGATTGCCCCGGCTGTCCGATCAACCATCTGTGTCCATCCAGCCTGGTATGAAAACCCAGCTCCATGGCTTTTCTGACGGCCTGGCCGGCTCCTGTGCAAGCGGAATCGGACTGCCGGCAGCTGTGGATCTCGATTGCCCCCCGTGCCGGAGCACGCATGATGCGCGCCAAGCTTAATCTGCCTCAGAAGGGTTTGATCCTGGTCGGCACCGTGCTTGTCTTCGAGCTCGTTTTCGTCGGCGTTCTCACCGTCTTGTTGCAGCAAGCAGAGGCGGAAATTAAAAGAGAGGTGCGGGCAACCCTGGTTATGTCGAGCGCCAACGGGCTCATCACCCTCTTTCACGACTCGGCAAGCAGCCTGGTCGGCTACGCGCTTACGCGAAACAGCGAAATGATTGAGCGTTACGACCAGTCGGTCGCGGAATTCTCGGTGACGTTGAGCAAGCTCAATAACCTGGTCAAGGACAACCCGAAGGAGGCCAGGCTCCTTAAAGACGTACAAGTTATTGTCAACCAGGGGATCGACCTGCTCAACAGGCACAAGGAACGACTTTTGACCGGCGGGCGGATAGAAGCCCTGCGACGGTTTCGCGCCGACAGGGCAGAGGTGCGCGAGATACTCGAGACTTTTGCCGAGAAGGTAAAGCTTCTGGCGGCTGAGGAGAAAAAGATCCTCGAGGAAAACCCCGAGGCCAAGGCCGCGGCGCGGCGGCGCGTCCAGCAATTCATTTATCTGGGTATCGCCATGAACGTGGTCTTTGCCCTATCGCTGGCGCTCTTTTTCATGCAGGGCATCGTCAGGCGCCTGGGAACACTCAACGACAACACCGTGCGGCTTGCCAGAGGTGAGCCGCTCAACCCACAGCTTGCAGGCAACGACGAAATCGCCAACCTGGACAGGGTCTTTCACGAGATGGCAGCGGCACTCAAAGAGTCGACCGAGAAGGAGCGCGCCATGACCGAGAGCGCCAGAGCAAGCGAGGCGCGCGTACGCTCGATCATCGACAGCATGCCCGTCGGGCTCGTGATTGCTTCCACCGACGGCGTCATTGAATCCGCCAACCCACGAATGCTGCTCATATTAGGGTGCCCAGAGGCAGACCTTGTAGGCAGGAACCTGGTGGAGTTTTTCCCGGCACCGGAGTTCTCCAGCTTCACCGAACTGGTTTCCAGGCATGCCGAGCGCGCCGTGGGCGGTGTCGTTGAATTGCAGGCACGAAGACTGGACGGAAAAATCCTGCCTGCAGAGCTTCAGCTCGAAGACTTCTCGACGCAGGACGGACCGCGGGTGCTGGCCATAGTTCAAGATGTGACGGAGCGCCACGAAGTCGAAAAGCTCAAGAAGGAGTTTGTGGCCATGGTCAGCCACGAACTGCGCACTCCCTTGACGTCCATTCGTGGATCGCTGGGACTGCTTGCCGCTGGAAAGCTTGGGCAGTTGCCGGATAAGGCTTTGCGAGCCGTCACCATTGCCGAGCGAAACACCGTGCGCCTGACATCGCTTATAAACGACATTCTCGATCTGGAGAAGCTCGAGGCCGGCAAGATGGAGATGCATTTCCAGGACGTTCTCCTCAAAACCGTAATCGATCGCTCCATCGAGTCCGTGAAGGTCTTTGCCGAGCAAAGCGAGATTGCCCTTCAGGTTCAGCCCGACGGAATCTCCCGTGCCATCCAGGCAGACCCGGACAGGCTCGTGCAGGTGCTGGTCAACCTCCTTTCCAATGCCGTCAAGTTTTCGCCCCGGGGCAGCGCCGTCACTATCTCGGTGGAGGAGTCCCCGGGCTGGGCAACCGTTGTCGTGCTGGATCGAGGTCGCGGCATTCCAGAGGCGTTCAAGGAACGGGTTTTCGAGCGCTTCCAGCAGGTAGAGCAATCCGACGCCAAGAAAAAGGGCGGCAGCGGGCTGGGGCTGGCTATCTGCAAGGCAATCGTCGAGCAGCACGGAGGCCAGATTGGCGTGGACAGCGAGGAGGGCAAGGGCAGCCGCTTCTGGTTTAGATTGCCGGTCGGCCCCACGGACGTCGTTACATCCGCAATCGCCGGGGTATGATCCATTAAGGCTCAGCGAACAGCAGCGCAATTTGCCAACTCAGATGAAGGTCCTCGTAATAGAAGACGAAGACGATATTCGGGAAGTCGCTTGCATGTGCCTTGCCGACGACGAAAGCATGGAAGTCATCGAAGCCGGGAGCGGTAAGGAAGGCATTCGGCTGGCACAGGAAAAGAAGCCTGACGTTATCCTCATGGACGTCATGATGCCGGACATGGACGGCAAGGAGACTTTCAAGCTGCTTCACAACGACCCTGCCACCAGCTCGATTCCGGTCATCTTTCTTACCGCCAAAGCCATGACATCGGAAGTCTCAGAGCTAAGAGCGTTAGGCGCGAAGGGAATTCTGGTCAAACCCTTCGATCCGCTGGCTCTGCCCTTGCAGATCAAGGAGATCATAGAGGGAGCTTGAGATGGGGAGCTGGCGGGACAATTACAAGGATCTGCGCGATCGCTTCGTAACGCGGGCCTTCAAAAGGCTCGATGAGATGTCGGCCCTTGTCGGCTCCCTGGAAAATCGAGGAGCGGAGGCATCATCCTTGCGCGATCTCCTGCGTCACTTCCACTGGTTCGCCGGGCAGGGCACCACATACGGTTTTGCTGAGGCAACACGGCTGGGGCTGGAAGGTGAAAAGCAGTGCGAGCAAGTCATCAACGACAGCCGGTCCCTGACCAGCGAAGACGCCAACTTGCTCAATGCCTGCATCGCAGCGATAAGAGAGCATATGAAGCTGGCAGCAGGCGAGAAAGATGAGATGTTGGAAGCGAAATCGCCTGTTAAGGAAGCGAAGCCTTTCGATATCCTCATCGTAGACGCGGAGCAGGAGTCGCTTCTCGAGATGACCCGGCTACTGGAGGACTGCGGCATGGCGGTACGCAACGCCAGGACGGTCTCCGGCGCGCTTGGCTCCATTGGCGGCGCCCTGCCGGACGCCATTATCATCGAGGCGCTGCTGCCCGACGGCAATGGTTACGAGCTGGCTGAGCAATTGCGACAGCAGCCTGGCGGCGATCGACCCGTCATCCTCATAGTCAGCAGGCTGTCAGGCTTCCTGGACAAAGTGAAAGCTATTCACTGCGGAGCCGATGCTTACTTCGAGAAGACCGCCAACTGGGAAAGAATGGTGGCACGCCTGCGGTTTTTGCTGGAGAAACAGCGCGTGGAGCCGTACAAGATTCTTTCTGTCGAGGACGAGCCTGACCAGGCGCTTTTCATCAAGCAGTTCCTGGAATCGGCCGGCTACAACGTGCGCACATGCACCGATCCCCGTAAGGTAGAGGAGTGGCTGGCGGCATTCCAGCCCGACCTCCTGCTGCTCGATGTGGTGATGCCGGGTGTGTCCGGGTATGAGGTGGCTCGCTACGTACGCCAAGACGATCGCTACACGACACTGCCGGTGGTGTTCCTCACGGCCAAGGGATCGGTCGACCATGCAATAGAGTCTGCCAAATCAGGTGTCGACGCGCATCTGGTGAAACCGGTCGACCCCCAGCTGCTGCTTGCTACCGTCGCCTCTCACCTGGAGAGATCGCGCCTCTTGAAGAGCCTTTTGTATCGAGATGGGCTTACCAGGCTCCTGACTCATAGCGCCTTCCTCGAGCAAGCCAAGGGGCTGGTTGCCGGCCTGCGTCGCCATTATGACCGCTCGGCTGTCCTGGCCTTGCTTGACATGGATCACTTCAAGTCAGTAAATGCGGAGTACGGGCATCCTGTCGGCGACAAAGTCCTGTCCGCTCTGGCGACTCTGCTCAGGCAAAGACTCAGGCAGTCCGACCTGCTCGGCAGGTACAGCGGCCAGCAATTTGCCGTGATCCTGGAGGAGCTGGAGGAGTTCGAGGCAGTAAACCTTTTGGAAAGGCTGCTGGCGGACTTCTCGGCGGTGCGGCACCACGACGCAAACGGCGTGCCGTTCTCAGCCACTTTCAGCGCCGGCATCGCCATGTTCGGCTCGCGCACGATGGATGTTGACCAGTGGTTCGAAGCCGCACAAAAAGCGCTAGCAGCCGCCAAGAAAGCCGGCAGATCTTGTGTCCGCGCCTCCACCCGCCCCGGCACCGCCGTTGGCGCATGAGGGCGCCCACGCTCAAAGATTGAGTGATGTCTTGACAATAGGAAACGTGTAGGTCCTCTCCAGGTCCATGGTGCCGCCCTTGAACTGGGCACCGTAAAAGAAGACGGGCGTAGGCATTCTCACTGCCGATTTGGTGGTCACCGAGACATAGGGCGAGGTATTGGGCGGCGGATTGCCGGCGAAGTCCTCATAGACGAATTCGGTAGCAGACACCTCCGGCTGTGTGAGAAAGTAGCCGTCAACCTTGTAGCTTGCAGCCGCTCGCCGTGCAAGCCTCAAGGCATCACTGGAGTTGCTGGCCTGGGCAGCCGCCCGTGCCGCGTCCCGGCAGGCCCTGTCATTGACGCTTGCGCCGGTCAAGACAATGGCGAGATTGACGCATAACAAAACTAGCACGGTAAGGCAGGAGGCGATCGCCCCTAATTCAATGACGGTGTGTCCGGATTTGCTGCGCATGCCCCTTACCTCACGAGCTGAACCAGCTGCCGTGCGATATGCTCAAAAGTTCTTCGCAGGTCGTTGGCGTCGGTCACCAGGAAAAACTTTCCGCCGTTGCCGGCAATGGCCGCCATTCCACCCGAGGACGGATCGGCGTTAGTATCGTTTAGAATCGCCACCTCATCCGGAACAATCTCCGGATTCTGGGCCAGGCCTATCGTATATAGCGGTATACCGGCCTTCTTGCACTCGACCGCTGCTTTTCTGGCGTTCCGCCACGGATCGGAGTCCAGCGGTC
>DATNRD010000294.1:0-8765 GCA_036703665.1 Candidatus Obscuribacterales bacterium | reverse complement strand
CCCGCGGCGCTTACCCGAGCGCCAGACCGCCTGTAGACGTTTCCTTGTACTTCCGGTTCATATCGAGGCCTGTTTCCTTCATCACCTCAAGGGCCCGATCGAGGCTGACCAGGTGTTTGCCGTCCGAGGCCAGGGAGAGCGCTGCTGCATTCAGCGCCTTGACCGCGCCCATGGCGTTGCGCTCGATGCAGGGTACCTGCACGAGTCCTTTTATTGGATCGCAGGTCATGCCCAGATGGTGCTCAATGCCGATTTCGGCTGCCTGCTCCACCTGATACGCGGTGCCGCCGAGCATTGCCACCGCACCGCCTGCAGCCATCGCGCACGAGGTTCCTACCTCGCCCTGGCAACCTACCTCGGCACCACTGATGGAGGCATGCGTCTTGACGAGCGCTCCTATTACTGAGGCGACCATGAGACCATTCTCTAACGCCTCCTGGGACAGCCGCTCCGCCTCCTTCAGTGTGCGCCAGACTGCCGGGATTATGCCTGACGAGCCGTTGGTGGGGGCGGTGACTATCCTGCCTCCGGCGGCGTTCTCCTCATTGACGGCCATGGCGTAAACAGACGGGCGCAGGTCGCCTCCTGCCCACGACGAGACCTTGCCGCTGAGCATCTGCTCATATAACTGTTTGGCGCGGCGCCGCACATTCAGTCCGCCGGGCAGGATGCCTTCGGCTCTAAGCCCCCGCTCGATCGATGCTTCCATAGTGCTAAGAATCTCGGCCAGGCTGCCGCGCAGCGAATGCTCGTCCCGCCCGCGTGCAGCCTCGTTGGCCAGAACAATCTGCCAGGGCGCAAGCTTTGCCTTCGTGCACTGCTCGACGAATTCCGCTGCCGAGTTGTAGGGATAAGGCAAACTGACGTCAGCGTCGCAATCGCTGGCAGGCAGGCGTAAGCCGGTTTGTGGGTCAACCGGTTCGATAAAGCCGCCGCCCACGGACAGGATGACCTCTTCCATCACAACCTGGTCTGCCACCCAGAGCCGGAAGCGCTTGGTATTGGGATGCGGCAGCTCCTTGCCATCGATGAGCCAGCCCAGCCAGGCAATGTCTTCATCCGGGTGAAAGCGCACCGCTGCCATCGACTCGCCAAGCTCGATATATGGATTGCTCCGCAGGTGGGGCATGACTGCCCAGATTTCATTCGGCTCCGAGGTTTTCGGGTGGTGCCCGCACAGACCCGCGCAGACAGCGCCGTCGGTCGAATGTCCCCGACCCGTGGCCGACAGGCTGCCGTAAAGCTCGACCGTAAGCCTGCCCTGGTCGGAGGGCTGCTCCTGCCTCAAAGGCGCGATCACGTGATTGCGGAACTCGAGGGCGGCGAGCATAGGTCCGACGGTGTGGGAGCTGGAAGGTCCCACACCGATTTTGAACATGTCCAGAGGACCTATATGATCTGCGCGAAGAGGGTTCATGTTCCAAGCGCCATACCAGTGCGCTGTCGCCATCCAAGCTTTATTGTTTCACTCTCGTGTGGATCTTACTATGACTGAGCCTTCTCGGGTTCTCATGCCAAGGGCGGCAACCCGACCAAGGCGATCGATGCCGGCAAGCCGCCAAGATGACGCAGCTGTCGAATTGATAAACGGACGTGCGCTTGAAGCTGGCGTTTCGTACGACTGCTATATGTAGCATCACAAATAATTGCGCGCACCGTGAAGTCTGAAGCGGCTTACAGAGCCGATCTCGTTCCCCATGATGGCAAGTATTCATGACGCTCTGTATAGCTGAAACCGGAAGGAGCATAAAGACGGCGCGCTCCCGGCGGCTCAGGGAAGCGCCCAGACGACTGCCCGGCAGTTTCGGCTTAAAATGTATGGATTACCGGCAGCCGGCTGGTGGAGAGGAGACATCCAGGCGTGGATTGGCAACGGATTAGCTGCGGGCGTGCCCCCGGCGTTTTGAGCAGCAACGGCGCACGGCAACCTCACTGCCGCACGGTCGCCCAGCTCATCGGCAACCCGAGCACGGACGGGCGGCATGGCGGTGTCCGCCACGGGCTGTTGTGGCACAGGTTTCAGGTTGACAGGGCAGCGAGCCTGGCACCCTGGGCTCTGCTGCCGGTATGGCTGTGTCTGCTGGCAGCACTTGTGTCCATATGTCCGGCCGGCATCGCTTCTCCGGCAGCACCAGCTTCGCTCCCGGCAGCCGTAACGGCCAGGCAACTCGATGACATTCAGGAGCAACTGGAGAAGGGAGCCGTTTCCGAGAGCACCGTCAGCCAGCTTCAAAGCTTGCTCAAGCAGAACCCAGGCAATGCCCGGGCTCACCTGCTGCTGGGACGGTGCCTGGAGCGAATTGGTTATGAGCATCTGGCGCTGGAGAGCTACCGGCGGTCGGCTGCCCTTGCCCCCGACCTTGCAGAGGCGCACGTTTACCTGTGCGCTTTCTACTTCTCGCTGGGCCGCAAGGCAGAGGCGCTGGCGGCAGCGGATACGGGACGTAGGGCTCTGCGCGGCAACGCCGCCGGGCTGTTGCGCCTGGGACTGGTGCTGGAGGGGCGGGGCTACAGGGAGAGAGCCGAAGAGCTCTTTCTGGAGGCAGCCAGGGACGCGGCTCGGGCACCCGGTGTGGGAGCGGCGCTTGCACGCCTGCATAATTCGCGCGGGCAATACGTTGAGGCACTGGGGGCAGCGGCCCTGGATCTCAAGAGATATCCAAATCACCCAGCAGCAAATCTGGAGAAAGGCCGGGCGCTTATCATGCTGGGAAGGACAAAGGAGGCTGCAGGTCCGCTCAAACAAGCTTTTGACAGCGATCCGCTGGAGACGGGTGTGGCAGACCTGCTGTCACAAGCTCTCCAGCAGGAAGGGCGCACTGTGGATGCCTTTCGGGTAGCGCTGTTCGAAATCGCCTCGGCGGCCTCCGGTCCACCTGAGCGTCTGGTGCGGGCCAAAGAGCGCGTAATACTGCTTATGAAAAAGCTCCCCCGGCAACAGGCACGCCAACTTGTGCTTGAGGTGGAGGGCCTTCTCGATCGCACGCCCCGTGGCGCCTTCTTTCATTTTGCCATGGGAGACGTTTACGACCTCGTAAAGGAACCATATTTCGCCAGGCAGGAGTATCGCGCTGGATTGGCACTGCGACCGGATTTTGCGCGTGGCTTGTTTCGCCTCGGACAGGACGAGGAGATCTGGTTCCACAATTACGAGCTCGCACTGGAGCTCTATGAGCGAGCCGCACGATTAGACCCGACCGATGCGGAGATTCACTCCAGGCTCCAGCGTCTGCGCCGCAGAGCTCCGGCCTATCGCAACGATCTAGCCGGCCACCTGAGGGACTGGCTCTGGAGCCTGTGGCTGACAACCTTCAAGGGGCCGGGCAGGCAAGGAGAATTTTAGCCGCTAGAGGGGCTGCGGCTCTTTCAGGGGAAGCGCTTCTTGCCTGGTGACCGACCTGGGCAGCACCACAGCCGGAACAGTCGAAAGGGCCGACTCTTCCACCTGCTCGAAGCGTACAGGCTCGTCTTTGACAGCAAGCCGGATCTCCTGGAAATTGGTTTTGGACCGGTCATAGACCAGGACGGCCGGGTAAGGCTTGAAGATTGAGACGTCCGCCAGGACAACACCCCTGGCGGACTGCAGTTTCTTTGCTACTCGCCGTATGCAGGCTACGCAAGTAGATCCGCGTACCTGGAAGTCTACGCGCGAAAACCTCGACTCATTGTGCGCCTTTGTCGCCGGCTTGCTTTCGCTTGCCGAAGGCCCGCAGGTCAAGGCTGGCGGCAGCAGGAGCCAGCACAGAGAAATGAATAGCGCCAGCATGCGTCTCATCATCTGCATTCAATTGCCCAATTATGTCTCATGTCCAAGTCCCAATATAAACGATTGCTGGCTAATCTGATATAAAACAAGGGCGCCAAGGAGGATGCAAGAATGCTTACGCTGGTTGGACGCGACATCGAGGAGTACGCTTCTTCCATGACTTCTCCGGAAGGAAAGCTGCTCGAAGAGCTGGCACGGGAAACCTATGCGACGATGCCGGTTCCGGAAATGCTTACCGGACGGTTGGAGGGGCAGTTCCTCAAACTCATGGTCGCCGCCGCAGGCGCCAGGCGCGTGCTCGAGATCGGCATGTTTACGGGCTATTCGGCCCTGTGGATGGCCGAGGGGCTGCCCGAGGATGGGCAGCTTGTCACCTGCGAGATCGACCCGGCATGCATCGCCTTCGCCAAACGGTACTTCCAGCGCAGTAGCCACGGCAACAAGATCGTCGTAAAGGAAGGTCCGGCGCTGGAGACGCTGGCCGGCGTGGACGGCCCTTTCGATCTCGTGTTCATCGATGCGGACAAGGTGAATTACACTAACTACTACCAAGCCGTCATGCCCAAAGTCAGGCCCGGTGGCATCATCCTGGCCGACAACGTGCTCTACGGCGGGGAGGCGGTCAATCCGCGATCGGCCAACGCCAGAGCCATTGCCGACTTCAACCGGCACGTCTTTGCTGACGATCGCGTGGAGCAAGTTTTGTTGACCATTCGTGACGGTGTTTTGTTTGCGCGCAAGAAGTAGGCAGGGCAGAGCGGGGCGTTGCCAGTGCGCCAGGACGGAGCGGTATGAGCCAGAAAACCAGAGAATCGATAACGGAGCGAACCAGGGTGAAAGAGGCCATCCTGCCGGAAGCGATCGGCAGGACGGTGAGGATTTGCGGCTGGGTGCGCACGAGGAGGGACTCCAAAGCAGGCTTTTCCTTCCTCGAGGTCAACGACGGCTCCACCCTGAAGAGCATTCAGATCCTGGCTGAGAACAGCCTGCCCAACTACGATTCCGAGGTGCTCAAACTCGGCATCGGCAGCAGCGTCGAGGTGACCGGACAGGTTGTCGCTTCGCCCGCGAAGGGCCAGCCTACTGAGGTCAAAGCGCAGTCGGTGACGGTGCTCGGCTTTGCGGACCCGGCAGCCTATCCGCTGCAGAAAAAAGGCACCTCATTCGAGTTCCTGCGCACCATCGCGCACCTCAGACCCCGCACCAACACCTTCGGCGCCGTGGCCAGGGTGCGCAACGAGATGTGCCGATCCATTCACAACTTTTTCCAGTCGCGCGGGTTTATCTACGTGCACACGCCGATTATCACGGCCAGTGACTGCGAGGGTGCCGGGCAGATGTTCCGCGTCACCACCCTGGATCTCACGCAGGTGCCGACACGCCCGGCAAACGGCCATCTGGAGGTCGATTACGAGCAGGACTTCTTCGGCAGGCCGACCAATCTCACGGTAAGCGGGCAGTTGGAGGCGGAAAGCTTTGCGCTTGCTCTGGGAGACGTCTACACGTTCGGTCCGACCTTCCGCGCGGAGAACTCGAACACGTCGCGCCATCTTGCTGAGTTCTGGATGGTCGAGCCCGAGATGGCATTCTGCGATCTGGAAGGTGACATGCAGCTTGCCGAGGAGTTTCTCAAGACTATCTTCTCCGATGTGCTGACCAACTGTGCTACAGATATGGAGTTTTTCAACCAGCGCATCGACAACACAGTAATCGACACACTCAAGGGCATCGTCGAAAGCGACTTTGTTCGCCTTACTTACACGGAGGCGGTCGATATCCTGAAAAAATCGGGACAAAGCTTCGAGTTTCCGGTGGAGTGGGGCGTCGACCTGCAGTCCGAGCACGAGCGCTATCTCACTGAGCAGACGTTTAAGAAGCCGGTCATTCTCACGGATTACCCCCGGCAGATAAAGGCCTTTTACATGCGCTTGAATGACGATGAGAAAACCGTGCGGGCCATGGACGTGCTGGTTCCTAAGATAGGCGAGATCATAGGCGGCAGCCAGCGTGAGGAACGCCTGGAGATCCTCGAGCAGCGCATGCGCGAACAGGACCTGGTGCCGCAAGACTACTGGTGGTATCTCGACCTGCGCCGTTTCGGAACCGTGCCTCATGCCGGCTTCGGGCTGGGGCTCGAGCGCACGGTGCAGTTCGTGACCGGCATGCACAACATAAGGGATGTCATCCCCTTCCCGAGGACGCCGAAAAATGCTGAATTCTGAGATACCTGGGGGCGCGGGCGTCCCGCCCGCAGTTGCGGGGTAGATAGTCATGGGCTTATTCAGCTTCTTGAAGCGGCAACCGAAGGCTACTCCGGTAGAGAGTTCCGAGGAATTGCGGAAGCAGCTCTTCGAGCTGATTCTCAAGGATCACCTGGCCGAGTTCGAGCACCTCTGTGCTCAAAACGAAGAGGTGATCGTCGACTCCTTCCCTCAATGGAGGAAGGTCCCTGTCGAGCTGCGCACAGATAGAAAGGCCATCGATCAGTATTCTCACTGCCTTATGGTATTGGCCACGTATTTCCAGAAGCAGCTCAAGCGTGGCGAGCTGATGGCAGTTCTTACCGGGATCGATGGATCGAATCCCGTTCAGGAATGGCAGTCGGCGCTCGAGCAGGCGTGGGCGTTGATGGAGGATTTGAAGTACGGGGAGGCAATCGAGATTCTCCAGACCTGGCGGCAGCGCGCCGGCGATCTGCAGGGAACTGCCATCGACTCGCTGCTGCCGGTGACGCTGGGCAATCTGGCTGAATGCTTTTTCCAGACCGGACGGGCGGAGCTGGCAGTCGAACCGGCAGAGCAAGCACTGAATATAGTGGCAGAACAGGGCAACCCCGAAACCGAGATCAACTACCTCGGTAACTTGTATGAGATCCACCGCTATGCGGGCAACTGGCAGCAAGCCGCAGGTTATGCCGGGCGAATAGCGCAGATGTTCTACGATCAGGGGGACCTTATAAGCGCCAGTCACTGGCGGCAGCAGGCGCGCGCGGCCGAATCCATCGCTGTTCCCGTGCGGGTGCTCGTCAAGCTCGGGGAGGAGTATTTCGAGACGAACGAAATACCCAAGATAGACGTGCCTCAGGCCGAATTTGCCTTTGTCAGAAACAGGCGAGAGCTGCGCCCTTCGGCCGAGCTCTTCGAGCAGGCGCAGCTGCTTGCAGCGCAGGGCAATGCGGACGAGGCGCTTGCGCTGCTCGACAGGGCTGCTCAGGCTGATCGATACAATCCGGCCCCGCCCCAGCTAGCCGGCGAGATCCATATGGCTCTGGGGCGCTGGCAGCAGGCAGCCGAGTGTTTCGAAAAGCTGCAGGCTATCTGTCCGGGCTGGCAGGGCTGCGGGTCCCAGCTCTGGATGTCCAGGCAGCTCGCCTCCGGGGCGCTGGGGCAGGACGCTTACGAGATGCTTGCCAGCATGAGCGACCAGTCGATGTCGACCGAGTCGAAAATCCATTCGCTCGGCCGCCTGCTGCAGCAGTACCCGCGCCTGGCCGAGGCTCACTACCTGCAGGGACATTTGCTGGCCCAATCAGGACGCGTCGCCGAGGCGGAAGCCGTCCTGCGCCACGGGCTGGAGGTGGTCGAAGACCCGGATGTGGAGACGCGCATCTTGCTGGATCTAGCCATGATCGTCGAGCGTGTCGATGAAAAGGCGGTGCTCTTCGAGCGCGCCACGCGTATCGCCAACGGCAATCTGCTGGCTCAGGCGATGGCCGCATTTGCCCTGCGGCAGCTGACCGGTGACGATCTCGCCTGACCGGCGCCTGCCGCGTACGCATGCGGCCAGCACAGGGCGGTGGTCCAGGGAATAGCCCCCCTGACGAGCGCGAGGGCAGCGAGATTGAGGGAATTGTCATCCTGACGAGCTCGAGCGCAGCGAGATTGAGGGAACTGTCATCCTGACGAGCTCGAGCGCAGCGAGAGCGAGGAAGGATCTCAGTTTGCCTGACACGAGATCCTTGGCGCTGCCCGCAGAGGATGCCAGTTTGCCGGTACCAGCTGCTGCCTTGGCCGAATGCCTGTCCTGTCGCCGGTACGTCCCCTTGGCAGGCGGAGATTCATGGCGGGAACAATTGTCAGCCGCATACATTCTTAAGTGGCGGAGTCCTTTGCGGTCCTTGAGAACAGCCGGGCTCCATGGGCGGTCGGCACATTAGCAATAGGAAGGCTTCGGCAGGACTGCCTTGTCCTGGTGGCTGGCGTGCGAGTCTTTAAGGAGGGTCTTATGTCGAGTTCAAGCGAGTTTAACCGCAAGCGTTCGCTGCTGCCGGTTTTTGCTGCCGTCAGCGTTCTGGTGTCCGTGTCGGCGCCGCCGGCGCCGGCTCAATATTCTCCTACTTACTCCACGCCGGTAAGACAGGGACGTGTCACGTATGTGCCCGCCGGGCTCGTGATCCCCGCTACGATCAACACATCGATCTCTTCGCAGGTGGCCCGTCCTGGTGACCGCATAACAGCTACTGTCGCCGAGAACGTCTACCTGGGCGGCGGAGTCATCCCGGCCGGTTCCATCGTATCCGGTCACATCACCGACGCCGAACCCGGCAGGCGGCTGGCCCGCTCCGGCAGGCTCGGGATAAAATTCACCAGCTTGCGCACCCCCGGCGGAGCTGAGGTGCCGATTGCCGCACATGTGATAGGGGGGATCGATAAGTACAAGGACGTTGGCTCGGATGAGAGCGACTATATCAAGGGCGAAACAGCAGGGACCAAAGTCAAAAAGACTCTTGTGCACGGGGCGGTGGGGGCAGGCGCCGGTGCTCTGCTTGGCACCGCCGTCGGTGCCATCGCGGCTCGGTCCGGTCGCGGCGTCGGGCGCGGAGCCTGGTCGGGCGCCGCAATCGGAGGCGGAGTCGGGGTCGCGCACGGGCTTCTCATACGGCGCGGCAACGACGTGCTGGTGCGTTCCGGCACCCGAGTTCAACTGCAGTTGGAAGCTCCGGTTCATGTGACCGCGCCGGTGTATGGGGCGTTTTAGCTTGCCCGCGGGAGGCGCCAGG
>DATNRD010000293.1:0-5862 GCA_036703665.1 Candidatus Obscuribacterales bacterium | reverse complement strand
ACCATCTGGACCGCCGTATGCGCACTTGGTGACATGACGACATGACCGACCGGCAACCGCAGCAATAAATTCCCAGGGCGATCCTTGGTCGGCACGTTTGTCTGAGACTTAGCACCGGCCGGGCCGGCCGCCCGGCTGCCCCTGGAAGGAGGTAATTGTTGAGTGGGCAAGGGCGCGCCCTGCCCCTGACGCGGACTGCCGGATGCCGGCGCCCTGCGCACTTCCTTCCGCCCATCGGGATGTTGTGTCGTAGAAGTCCCGTCGGGCGCCTCCGTGATCTTCGTGCCGTCAGCCTGGCAGGTCACCCGCCTTCCATCGGCATAGGTTGTGATGACCGTACCAGTTGGATGGCGCGTCATGTTCGTCCCGTCCGGATACGTCGCAATAGTCATCCCGTCGCTTGAACGCAGGACCGTTGTGCCGTCCGGATATTTGGTGGAAGTCGTCCCATTTTGGTAATCCGTAAAGACTGTGCCATCCGGATACCTCCTCACAGCCACACTGCCCACCTCTGTCAGGGTGCTACCGTCCTTGAATTCGGTTATCCTCGATCCATCCTTCAGGCGCGTGATCTTCGCGCCGTTGTGCATCTCGATAACGGAGCCGTTGTTCGTCTCCAGCCGCGTATTTCCACTGAACCAGCCATAAACCATGAATCCCGGACGACCCATGACCCGGATCAAATCCGGATCGCGCGCACCGGCTGGTTCATGCGCTCGCCTTTTCATCCTTTTGTCCGGATGGCGAGGACCAGCCGGTTTGACGCTGCCCGCATTTGTTTCTTCCACAGCGATGACCGCCTCCGCGGAATCATCGTCGGCGCGCTTGCGACCGCTGAGGTCGGTCGGCACCGTGTCGTTATCCCGGCGGCTGACCGGAATGAACTGAGCCTCAGGACTCTGGGCAATCGTAGCCACGCCCGGCAATGAGGTGCTAGAAAGAAGACTTTCGGTCGGCGCGCCTCTGAAAGTAACGCCGAACTCCGCGCTCACATACTGCGGGTTCACGAGCCTGTTCGCGACAATCGTAAGCTCACCGTCCTGAATCGTTACAAAGCTGTTGCTGTCGACCACCACGCTACCGCCGGGGGCCTCCGCTGTGACACTCCCCATGAAGTGCGGGTTGCCGCTGATGACTATCTGGCTGCCACGCTCGCCCATGAGGAAAATGCCGCCGGGCGCGAAAATGCTGCTTGAGCGGGTGAATCCAGCAGCGAGCCTGAGCTGCTCACCGAAGTTGTGCACGGTAAAAGTACTGCCCGCCCCGGCTTTTATTTCAACATCATCGGCATATAGGTTCCCGCATATCATCACATTTCCAGGATTCCGGCTCGCCTGCCCGTCGCGGTCCACACCCGCATAAACCCTCACCTCCCCGCTGTTCGTAGCGGTGAGCGTGCCCGTTCCGATATCAGCGCCGGCCATCAGCAGCGTGTCGGCACCGCCGCTGGTGATGGCACCGGCAGAAATGGAAGCCGGCCGGAACTTCAACAGCGGCAAGGAGTTCGGATAAGACACCCGGCCGTTTACGACCGTCGCAAACGGCGGATAAATCTGTCCGGCAACCATGTCGGGGTGCGCGGTTTTCACAAGAATGCGCCCCGACTCTGTCGGTACGAGTCCCACAACGTTAGGGTCTTCACTGAGTCCCTGCACAAGGCCAGAGCCGCTACCGCCGGACGAATCGATTTGACCGACCTCGATAGTGGTCCCGGAGCTGCCGCCGGCCAGCAGCGTCACGGTTCCATTGGCTCCAGCCCCGTGCCCGCCTGCCGTGATAGGCACCGCATCCGGCAACTTGATCGTACCGGAGCCACCACTTGCACCCTCGAAGGCCATGATCACCATATGCCCGCCGTTGGCGTCACCGGCCAGTGCACGCGAACTGAGCTGACTTATGGGTACCGAAGCCAGGTCGATTTTACCGCCGCGTTCTGTGATTCCCACCCAGGAATCGACGCTGTTCATGTCGCTTGCAGACAGGGGCCCTTCCTTATTCAGGGAGCCGAGCGTGTTTGTAAACAGCCCACCGGCTACCATCAGTATGAACCTGCCGCCCTCATTGGACTCCACCGATATCTTGCCCGCCCCCAACTGAGAAACGATGTCCCCGCCTGCCTTGAGATTAATCACCCCGCGCGGGGCGGCAGTTAAATCACCGTACAATTCCAGATTTCCGGACAGGCTGGCGAGCATGATTGAACCTACAGAAGGACTTCTTGCGGCAATCGTCCCCGCTTTCAGCGTCCCGCTCTCGGCATGCACCGCAACGCGTCCGCCTGCGCCGTGTACGACAGCGTCGACTTCACGCATGTAAATTATGTTCCGCCCCGTACCGCTATAGCTGTTCAATTCCCGGGCAAGTGCGCTTCCGCCTAGCAAGAAGTTGCTTTGAATGCCATTGTAGGAAGAACCTCTCAGATTAATGCTCCCGGCTGCTGCCTCCAGTCGCCCGTTGATGTTGTTGATGAGCAGATTGCTTATCGCGCTCGTGTTGAGGTTCAGGTTGCCCGCCAGCGACGAGATAGTGCCGGAGTTCACAAGCTGTCCTATACTGCTGACTATGTTCACGTTGTTTGCTGCCTGCAAGACTCCCTGATTGGAAATGAGGTTGCCCGCAGTCATAGACAGGCTTCCTGAACTCGTGATTGCCCCGGCGTTCACCAGATCGCGCACCGCTTGCAGTACCAGATCCAAACTGCCTGACCCGCTCAGCCCCAGGCTCTCTGCCAGCGACGAGGGCAGCACCGTAGAAATCGTCCCTGTGGCCTTGTTGATGATGTTCTCCGCGGATATGGTCGCTTTGCCGACCTGCAAATCCGTGGAGAACGCATACAGGTTGCCCCGATTGGTGAGATTACCGGCGATGTCCAGGACCGACCTCTGTGCTGCATTGTATGTCGCCGTTACGCCGGCAGGAATGACCAGATTGTCCGGTCTGACCGAGGACAGGTGGGAGACATCGAACGAGCCTCCCACCGCTTGTCCCTGTTCAGAGAGGTGAATACTCTGGCTGCCGGTGGCAAGGACCTGCTGCAGAGCAACGTACTCAGCCGCGGTCAAGACGTCGGTCGCCGCCACCGCGCGCGTCGTGTTTCCGACCTGTATGGACACCGGCTGGAATTGCGGGTGGTCACCGGCCACGTAGGCGCCATCCGTGGAACTGAGGTCCGCGGAGTCCTGCGCGAACGCACGCGGCGACGTGCCCAACAGCAGGAGCGACAACGTCACAGACAACCAGGTCCGAGCGACCCTCAGAGATTCCCGGGCTCTCACTCCCCCCCCAAGCAACTGACTGATTTGACTCCGCTATCACGAATCTCCCTCCCTTTCAAGAAGCCGGCATCCCCCTGCCGGGTGCTGCGTAATCACTCTTTTTGGTGTACACACTTGGGGGACGTCCAGATCAAACGGAGATGCTAAATGTGGGAAACGGGGCATATCGGCGGCAAACCGGTCCACGCCGATACATTCATTCGTGACCCAGCATCACCACCTGCAATCAAGACAGATGGACAAACGGCGCCTCGTGTTTTGCCTTGCCGGTTTGCTGCTGGTTTCCGCCGTCGGGAGCCTCATTGCCTTCAGCATCTACTCTTCAGCTGCGCTGGACAAGGCCAGGGGGGCGCAGTTGCAGGCTGAGCATGCCCTCTCGGAGATCGACGCGCTGCGCTCGGCGCTAGCGGATCTCGAGCTCGGGTTCCACGCATACCGAGCAACCGGCGACCGGCACATGCTGAAGCTCTATAGCTCGTCAAAACTGCTGGTCAACAATCAGGTATCAGTGCTTCGAACGCTGGATGCCGGGTCAGGAGCGCAGGCAGGCAACCTGAACGAGATTCAAAGGCGCGTAGATTCGCTTGTTCAAGAGCTCGACGGCGCCACCGGCGCCGGACCGGGTGCCGGCGAGGCAGGCACCGCCAACTCGAGCGAGCACCTGCGCGCCCTGCGCCACAGTCTTGATCAGCTTCAAACTCAGCAGATGGACATCGTGAAGACCCGGCAGAGCAATGTTGTCGCAGGCAGCCAGCAAATGGCCGCCATAGTTAGCATGCTTACCACGACGATTTTTATCTTCGCCATTCTGCTGAGCCTGGTGCTGTTCTTCTATTTCAGGGCAGCCCGCATTGCGGAAGCATTGGCGGAGCGCAACGCGCTTCTGGAGCAGGAGGTCGCCCACAAGATCTTCCAGGACGCCCCCATCGGGCTGATGAGGCTGACGCCCGACCTTCAAATCAAAGAAGTCAACAAAGCTTTCCTCAACTGCCTCAATCTCCCGCCCACATCGGACAGACCCATGGAGCTCAGCCAGATCCTACCGAGACTGGCTGCCCGCCTTCGCTGGAAGGTAGTTGACCAGGGCCAGACTTTCGCCGACCACGAAACGCCCATCGAGCTGCCGGACCTGCCGGAATGGCGGCAGAAGTACTGGAACATCTGGGCATGGCCTATAGCCGGTGAAGAGGATCGGGTAAGCGAAATCGTCCTGGTCGTGATGGAGGTCTCCGATCGCGTGAGGCTTGCGCACGAGCGGGACGATCTCTATGCCACGATCGCCCATGACCTGCGTGTGCCGTTGCTGGGAGCCAATCGCATCCTCGATCTGCTCGTGAAGCAAGAGGTGGATGACAATGCGCGCAAGGAGATTCTTGCCAAACTAAAGGAAAGCAACGCCAGAGTCCTGAAGGACATCACGCAGCTGATCGAGCTCAGTCGGTATTCAGACCGCCAGCAGCAACCTCGCATCGAGGCGGTCGACCTGGGCGAATTGATCAGGAACAACCTCAGCGCATTTCAATACCCTGCAACTGCCGCAGGCATCGAGCTGAAAACCAACGTGAACGGCAAACCGTTCATAGCTCGAGGCAACAAAGACGCGATGGAGCGGGTCCTGGTTAACCTGGTCGACAACGCGCTCAAGTTCACGCGCGAAGGAGGAACGGTCTGGGTAAACGCCTCTGCCGCCGACGACACGGTGTCGTTCGAAGTTGTCGATACCGGCTGCGGCATCGCGCCGGAGGTTCAAAAACGTTTGTTTCAGCGTTTCTGGCGGGGCGCCCCGGGCCGCTACCAGGCAAGCATGGGTTTCGGCTTGTACCTCTGCCGAAAGATCGTCGAGCTGTACGATGGCTCCCTGGAGTTCTCCAGCACTCCGGGGAAGGGGACCAAGTTCAAAGTGACCTTTCCTGCCGGCGCCTGTGCCTGCAATCATGACCCATCCGTTGTCCAACTTTGGCCGCGCAGAGACCCTGAGCCGGCGAGTCACCAGTCCGGCACCGGCTGAGGCTGCATTTGCCGATCCTCTGGATCACGCTATTCCGCGCCGAACTTGCCATTCTGAGGACGCGCTTGGCAGGCGCGGTAGGGGCGCGCCCGTCGCCATGCGCCCCTCTTTGTGCCAGCGCCTCGGGATAACAATTCGCGCCGAGCAGCCGTGCTGGCTCAACACCAACGGTCAACCAATCACATAGCGGAGCTGGATCGGTGTTCGGCCAGCGGCCAGACACCGAGCCGCTCGAGGGGCCCGGAAAGGTCAGGCGGCAGCGGCGCAGTGAGCCTGAGCGGCGTGCCGTCCGGATGCAACAGCTCCAGGCTCAAGGCGTGCAGCGCCAGACGGCTGAGACCATAGTGTTGCCGGAAGAAGCGGTTGACCTCCCCTTTGCCGTAACGCACGTCACCGACAACGGGATGGCTCAGATGCTTTAAGTGAAGTCGAATCTGGTGCCACCGGCCCGTGCGCGGTCGCGCCTCGACCAGAGACCAGCGGCCGCTGTGCGCCAGCGGCTTGAACACGGTGACAGCCGGTACTCGCGGTCCGTCCTTGATGCGAGGCACGGGATGGTCCAGCTCGCACGCCGCCGTC
>DATNRD010000292.1:0-3253 GCA_036703665.1 Candidatus Obscuribacterales bacterium | reverse complement strand
CTGATCCTCGATCGCCGATACCACACAGCCTCCTCAGTTGATTTCGCCTGGGGTGCCATCGACGGCATCTCTGGAGTAGCCGGCAGCATCGCCGAAAAGCAGATTTCCGGCAATTTCTTAAGGTCGCTCGGCCGCAAGCATCTGGGACCGGATGTCTCGGCGACCATGGCGGAAATGGCCGGTGCCAAGGTTGTGGCTCAGTCAATCGGCCCGCAAATCAAGCACAATTTCGTGCGTGGTCTGGCCGGGGGAGCAGCCGGCAGCTTCACCTGGAGCATTCCCCACAGCATAAAGGACAACTGGAGCCTCATAAGCGAGAATCCTGTGGCCGGGCTCAACGCCGCCAAAAACCAGATCCTCTCGGACACGCTGACAGGTACCGTGCTGGGAGGGGGCTTCGGCGGCCTCGGCACGGCGATTATCCGCTCCCCCAGAATCGTCAGGCACGGCTGGGCAAAAATCGAGGGCGACGCCCATGTCACGCGTCTGGATATCGCCCACATCAACGACCTCCACAGCGAACTGGTCGGTTCTCACGGGCTGCCCCGCATCGCCACGCGACTCGATGAGCTCAAGGCTCAATCAGCCGCCCGGGGACGGACGCGGCACTTTTATGTAGCCGGGGACGTGGAATCCGGCAACGTGGTCTTCTCCTTCACCCGGGGCGGTTACGTGGAAAACGAAGCTCTGGCGCGCATGGGAGTGGACGCCATCATTCCTGGCAATCACCCCTACGACATTGCCGGCGGCGGCTACGACGTGGCTCGTTATGCCAGGGTGATGGGCAAGGTAGCGGAAGGGCGGAATTACCCGCTGCTGGCCGCCAACCTCGACGTAAGCGCCTATCCGGACTACGAGAAGCTGGTCAGGCCTTATGTGATCCACGAAATAAAGGGTCCTGCGGGCCCGGAGAAGATGGGCGTAATCGGTCTTATCACCGACGAAGGGGCGGTGGGGAAGATCCGCTACCTGGACCCGGTCGAATCTGCCGAGCGGTACATTGCCGAACTGCACGATAAGGGCGTAAACAAGATAGTCGTCCTCTCTCACATGGGACTCAGCCAGGACGTCGAGCTGGCCAGGCGCGTAAAGGGCATAAGCGCGATTGTCAGCGGGCACTCCCACGATTTCGAGGCCGTTCCCCGGTGGGTGCGCCAGGGCGAGCACAAGACCGGCATCCTCAACCGTTTCACCCGCGACAGGGATGCCTATGCCGGCTGGGATGTGCCCATAGTCCAGGCAGGCTCCAACGGCAGATGGCTGGGCGAGTTGAATCTGGCCTTTAAACCCAGCGGCGCCGCCGACTACTACCGCACCACCGGTCGCCTGCACCCGATCACGAACAAGATTCCGGCCGACCGGGAGATCGAGAAGTTTGTAAACGGGTACCTCGACGACCTCAACGAACTGCGCTCGATTCAATACAACTCGGAGTCGGTCGCGCCCTACAGTCTGGCCGGGATACGAACGGGCGAGACGCCGCTCGGAAACCTCATTTCCGACGCCATGCGCGCCAGCCTGAGAAGGAGGCTGGGTGCCGATGCCGTGGACGTGGTGCTCATGAACAGCGGCGGCATTCGTGCTGGAATCCGGGCACACGATCCAATCACCAGGCTCGACCTGGCCAATATATTCATGAACGCTGGCAAGCCGCGCCACGAGGCCAAGGAGTTCTACATCCTGCAAATGACCGGCAAGCAGATCAAGCAGGCACTCGAGTATGGCGTGCACGATATGGAGCTGCCGGCCGGGTTCAAGGAGCAGAACCTGCCTCAGAAGATTCAAAAGCTGCTGAGCGACCCGACACCCCCCTCTTACACGCACGAGCCGGGAAACTTCCTGCAAGTCAGCGGCTTGAGGTACTCCTTCGACCTCTCGCGCCCGCCGGCTCTGCCCGGCCAGCCGGGCGCCGGAAGGGTTGCCGACGTGATGGTGGAGAGCAGGGGAGCCAGGTTCGTTCCAATCAAAGACGACGCTGTCTACAAAGTTGCAGCGCGCCTGCATGCGATCGCCAAGTGGCACATGGCCGGCATCTTCGGCGGTGAGCGCTACCTGAAGCATAGCCTTGCCCTGCTCGATGCCAGGCCGTCCGGGCTCTCGCAGGTGGATCTCCTGGCTGACTTCATTCAGGGAAGAACGCTCGATCCCAGCAAGATCGGCCGTGTCAATGGTCGCATCCGGGACCTGTCGCCCAAGACCTGGGAGCCGTCACTGCGACCGGGGATTTCGCTGGTCGCATACGCCGGACTGTCCGCCCGGAGCCCGTATGCTTCCGTCAGCCCCGACTGGCCCGAGAAGCGGGGCGGTAGGAGATAATTGCTTTAGATGCGCACCGAATTCGGTGCAAGTTCCCTGAAAGATGAATCTCGCGGACCGGACAAGGGAGATTTTGCGCGCAGGCAGGTGGGCGGCGGTGTGCGCCGTGCTGCTCGGCGTGCAGCTTGCCCTTTGGCTGGCCAGGCCAGATCCGGCCGGCAGCCAGCAGGAGACCACTCCGGGACCATACCAGGCCCAACCGGCCCCGAAGCCAGTTTTCGGGCAGACCCGGGCCAGGCCTAACCCCTTCTCCTTCCTGACAAGGGGGCGAGAGCTCCTGCGCTCAGGCAACGCCGGCGAGGCTGCGCTAGCCTTCCGGCACTACACGCGCATTAAGCCCGACGATCCGTCCGGACATTTCTGGCTCGGCCTGTCGCTGGACGAGTCCCGGCAGCCATCGCAGGCGATCTGGGCATACAGCAGATCGCTTGATCTGGCCATGCGTGAGGGCATGGACTCCCCGGAGCTGAGGGTCAACATAGGCAACACTTTGATGAAGCTCAATCGGCTCGATGACGCTATCTTCAATTACCGGCGGGCGCTAGCCATCGATGCCAAACTGACTCGCGCGCACTACAATCTGGGGCGCGCGCTGCTTCGCAAGGGCGAGCCCCAGGCAGCCTTTGAGTCGTTGAATCGCTGCACCGAGCTTGGTCTTAATGACCCTACCATTCTTTACTATGAGGGACAGGCGCTCAAAGCCATGGGCAAGCCCGAGGACGCCCGGCAAAAGCTGGAGCTGTTTGTGCGGCAGCTGCCCGCGACACCGCAGGCCCAGGCAATGAGAACCCGAGTAGAAGATCTCATTCAGCAACTGCCATCCCAGCCCGGAACCAATAACTAATGCTGTGCCAGCTGATGGCAACAACCGGTGACGCGGCAGCCGTCCTCGCCCAGGGTCAGATCGAGGCAAGCAGGATCCTGGCAATTCGCGACC
>DATNRD010000291.1:0-6713 GCA_036703665.1 Candidatus Obscuribacterales bacterium | reverse complement strand
AGCAGTGAAGACCTACGCTCGAATCTTCCACAACCTCGAAACAGCTGGCGCCGACCGCCTCATGATGGACCCACCATATATAGTGGCAGCGAACCACATAAGTCGCCTTGACGCTTTGGCGCTCATGTCGTGCTTCCCTGTGAATCTTCTTCGCTTCGTCCACCCGGTCGTCCCGGCCGAAGACCTGTCGAGCGACAGAAACCTTGCCACCATCGCCTGCTACATGCTCAACGCGATCGCCTATGATCGAACGGATAACCTCGGAGATGTCCTGGGCAAACTGGAGCAGCTTCTCAAGGAAAACAAAGTGCTCCTTCTGTTCCCGGAAGGGGGTGCCTGCAGCAACAGCGAGTTGAGGCGCTTCAAGCCACCGGCGGCCAGGCTGGCTGTGTCCGTGGGTTGTCCTGTGATTCCTGCCTTTATCGAGGGCACGGACCGCGTTCTGCCTGAAAGCACTTCTTCCCTGAGATCGGGAGATATCAAAGTAACCTTTGGTTTGCCGATCTACCCACCGCCACCCGATGGACGGTTTCAATCGTACCTGGAGCTCGCTGCCAAGCTGGAGCAGGCCGTGGCGTCGCTCAGCCCCGCTACGAGGACTACCAGAGCCAGCACACGATAAGGGCCTGAGCAGTCCGCGTCTGTAAACTCAGCCGGCCGCTCACGCGTATCTCACCGGCCGGGACACACTCGACGATTCACACCGGGCTTCTATCTAGAGGCGTGGCTGTACGGCCTTGGGCGGTGGCATAATTAGGCTGGGAGGTGCCAGCAGCCTCGGCGGAA
Organism: Candidatus Obscuribacterales bacterium; assembly: GCA_036703665.1. GTDB lineage: Bacteria > Cyanobacteriota > Vampirovibrionia > Obscuribacterales > Obscuribacteraceae > DATNRD01. The sequence continues at coordinate 5,927 of DATNRD010000291.1, read as the reverse complement.
TCTCCGCCTTGGTACTGCGCATCGGACTCCCGTCACTGGTTGACCACCGGTCTGGGTTCGACTCCCGATGCTTTGCCTTAGAGGGTCGGCGGTAACGCAACAGGTTAGCAGCCCTGCAGGTTAAGACCTCCGTTGTTAACTTGCGATCCTCTAAGGTGGGGCGCCTATTGAGAGACAGCAAAGGAGAAGCCTATGCAGTACCTGGTGGTGATTGGCGGCGTACTTCTTGCCCTCTACGCCTTTTTCAAGCTCTTTCGCCCCGTCACGATCTTCGAATTTGAGCGAGCACTCAAGTACAAGAACGGAAAGCTATCCGGCGTGCTGGGCCCGGGCAAACACTGGCTGTTCGCGTACAACACGACGGTAACGCGAGTCGATATGAGACCGCGGTTTATCACCGTCCCCGGGCAAGAGGTCTTGAGCTCCGACAGCATTTCGTTGAAGGTCAGCATTGCCGCCCAATACAAGGTGGCGGATCCTGCTCTGGCCTTACACGAGACCGCCAGCTACCATGAGGCACTATATACGGTGCTACAGGTCGCGCTTCGCGAGATCATCGGCTCAGCAAAGATAGATGAGCTTCTGGAGAAAAGGGCTGCCCTCAGTGACAAGCTCCTGGAGCTGGCTGCCCCAAAAGCCAAGGCTTTCGGGGTGGAGCTGATGTCCGCCAGCATCAAAGACATCATGTTCCCCGGAGAGCTGAAGAAGATCTTTGCGCAGGTCGTCAAGGCACAGAAGGAGGGAGTTGCCGCCCTCGAGCGAGCCCGGGGTGAAACCGCGGCTCTGCGCAACCTCGCTAATGCTGCACGGCTGCTGGAGGCCAACCCGGCCCTCATGCAGGTGCGCGTGCTGCAGTCGCTGGGCGACAGCGCTGGCAATACCATCGTCCTCGGCATGCCTACCGGCTACACGCCCCTGCCCGTCAAAGCGAAAGAAGTGGGGGAAGCACCCACGCCCGAACTACCGACACAGGAGACCGAGCAATAGAATCGCTCGGCGGCAAGGCAGATTCCGCTCGACCCGAAATGATCCGGCAGGCGCTGTCTTTACACGGTTCAACACGATGCTGGTAGAGTTCGCCCGGCACTCATCCCCGGGCGAGCATCAAAGCTGCTCAGCGGTCGCTACATCCGGCTGGCTTATAAGAGCTCAATCCAGACATACCACCGTATCGATGAGCGCACCCTTTGCTATTTGTCTCGATTTACCCTCCCCATCCAAAACGAAGATCGCCGTGCCGTTTGTGTAAACAACGGTTCCATGCGAATCTACGTCGAAGGCCGCCACCGATGACGCCAGCACAGACTCCTCCCCGGTCGGACCGCGTCTCAGCAGCTGCCAGGAATCTGGCACCAGAGACGGTGCCTGTCCAGCTTCCGATGCTTGCTTGAGAGCCCTCTGAGCATCGATCATCCGCCAGCGCAAAACTATATGCCTGTCGATCAGTGACTCCACAGGCGGTCCGAGGGTTGTTGCCAGTGGTTTCTTGGAAAACGCCATAGAAATGAAATTCAGCAGGTGAAAGAGTGCCCTGGCGACGCGGAATGGAAAGAGGACAACATCCAGCAGCATCTTGTGGAAGGGATAGTTAAGCCTGCCGGGCGGTTCATACGGGCGCCTGATTACTACGAGGCTGCCGTCTGGCAGCACGTGGGGAAGCAAGTAATCATAGCGATCGTTCTCGAGAAGCGAGGTCATTTCGCCCGTGACAAGGGAGAGTCGCTGTATGGAAAAAGGACCCAGCCCAACTACGTGTCCTTGTGCATTCCGCCCGATGCCGGCCGACTGGAATACAATCTGCTTGTTACCGCCAGGGACCCAGGAAGGAGCCTCATCCACCGAATCGCCTTCCGTGACCTGTTGAAATTCCGCTCCGCGACAGATTCCAATGCAGGCAGTACCGTTGGGAAGTTGCTGCGAGCAGGCTATGAGACCTTCTTCTTCGGACCTATCCAAATCCCTCAGCCAGAGCCCTTCCCTGTGGAACAGTCGTGTTTCCTTCCGCTCCGCCGCGTTGTAGGCAAACATTCCCCCCACGGCATTGGTGGTAAGAGCGTAGAGAATTTCCCCCGGTGCTGAGCCCCGGCATACACCGGCAAAGTTCATTCTGGGCACACTACCCGCGTCGAGGCTTGTTCCCCATAGGGCAGAGCCGGGAATCAGCGCACTGCCCCCCTGCATTTTCCAGGCCTTCTTCTGCTGGAGCTGTATGCTTCTTGCAGCCGCCTCCAGGGCAAAGTCGCTCTCCAGCAAATGGGGCTCGGCCTCACCACCTTTGACATAGAGGCGCCCCTGTGAAATGAATGCTATACGCTCGACCATACCACCTGAATGCCCCGGGTTAAATGCCGCGCTAGAAAAACTATACCCGCGGCTCGATCCATCGCAACGTTTGCTTGGCTGAGGCGAGGGCGTGCAGTGGGCAACGAAGCAGCCGGCGTGGGATAAGGCTCGGATCAGCAGCCCGTGGTTGTCCATTCAGCCACAGGCACGACCAGTGCCCCCTTGCTGGCACGCGAGGAGATGAACAGTTTCAACACCATCATGTTGTAGTGCGGCGTGACGTCGAGCAGCAAGTCAAGTTTCTTGTCGCCGTCAAGGTCCCCGGCCCACAAGAGACGTGGTCCTTCGCCTGAACCAAGGTTACAGTCGTTGTGGCTAGCGAGCACCTGAGAGGTCGTCCCAGCCGTAAGCGTGATTTGGTACGAGTTGATGTACGTGTCGCCGGACTTCGCCATCAGCTCCCCTTGTCCCGCGACACTGAGTACATACTCCTTGCTACCGAAGTTAAACCTCCGCCTCTCATTCAAACGCATCGCCCCGGCCGTGCGCTGGCTGGAACTGAACACCGTCGGCACAGGGCCAGGCTTGCAGCCCGGAATGTTGCGGACCAAAAACAACGGCTCCAGCCGATCGCTGACCGTCACCTTCTTGCCTGTTTGGCGCCCGCCTTCATCTACTATCGGGTCGTGCGCCAGTGTGATCTCGAGTCTCGTCCGCTTCAACTCGTACCCGTTCTTGCCGCGAAACAGGCCGTACCACAGCTGTCCGGTCTCGGCGCGGACCTCGTCACCGTGCCATGACCCGACCTGCAGAACAGAGCCCTCGGTCTGCTGCGCGGATTGAGCAGCCGAGGCGAAACTCAGCAAAGCGACCAGCGCAACGATTGTTGCTCTTCTGCCATTCATAACCTGCTCAGGACATAAACGAGCGCAAGGGCAATCAGTATCCGTGCAAGAGGCAATTTTATGCCCCCATCTTTATACCCGGTGCCAAAACCACTCTGAAAATCCGCGTACGCACCGATGTGCGAGCGGCTCAGGACATGGCGCTGAGGCGATCGAAGAGCTCTGAATCCCGTTGTGCGCCCTGCCATGGCCCGACGAATACGGTGCGCTGCGCCCGATTGGCGCACCTCGGCCCTCCGTCCCCGTTACCGGAAACCCTCAATAAATCAACTTCGAAAGCCGCTTCCCGGCAAGCGTTATTAGCCTCTTAAACAGTAAATGGTGGAGGCGGCGAGAATGGCAACCGGGGCTATTCTCAGTAAGGCCTGGCAAGCGATTTCGGCACCGGGCTTGCGTTTGCGGATTTGGCATGATCCCCAGGATATCCCGTAATAGTCCCAGATAGACCACTGAGGGGCCACAGAAGGGGCCACAGATTTTCGGGAATTTTTGGGGGACTGTGGCGAGGGGGGCACCAGTACTACGGTCCCGCCACCAGCTTTCTCAAGAATTCAGCACAAGAATACATCTGTATGCCTGCCCGTCCAGCGGTGGCATCGTTGAAGTGCTCCCGGTTGCCGGACAGAATCAGGTCAGCCTTCTGTTCAAGCGCCGAAGCAAGAACGGGAATATCAGGAAGATGACGCATAGTCGGCAAATAGCGCTGTTTTGCTGACTCGACTAGCTCTCGAGGCGGATCAGGCACGACCATCAACGGAACCGTATCCAGCAATTGCCGCCAGGACTCCACCAACTCGTCGATGGCCGCGGGCTCCTCTTGGGCCCTTCTCAAAATGTCATTTTCCACAGCATCGACCACAAGCCGACAGGTCATGAGCCGGATCGAGCCGCCAGCAGCCAAATCCATAACTGCCTGAGCCGGCAGAAGTCCGATGAGAGCCTCAATCAAAACGTTTGCGTCAAGGAAGATGAGCGGAGGGGACGCCTCAGTCATCACTCAGTCCCGGGTAACGCTCCTTAATTAACTCGCGCTGGCGCTCTTCGACGCCGGCCCTCAGCTCTTCCGGAGTCAGCCCTAACTTAAGCAACCCGTCCTTTGCCTTCTTCGCAATATCAGCAAGCGCCTGGTTTTGCGGTATTAATAGCAGGCAGTTATTTATCACCACTTCGACAAGTTGCGACTCCGGGCCAAGACCGAGCTGCTTCCGAGCGCTGCTCGAAATTGTTATCTGCCCCTTGCTGCTCATCTTGACCGTATTAAGCTCGGCTGACATATCCACCTCGGCGGTACGGCATTTTCGACCTTCTTGACTCATTTTAACCCGGTCGCCCGTAAAATGACGAAGCCGGGACCCGCTACGCAGTTCCCGACCCTCTTGTTCATTCCATATCATTAAAGCCTGACGTAACGACCGGTGACTACCGACGGAACGGGGGAACCGCGCCGATACCGCCCGTTTCCGAGGGTTTTGGCGAGCTGGCCTTGAGCTTTATAGCGGCGGTTCCTCTTGAGCTGGTTTGCCCCTAAGTCGCTCAAAGTGGTGTTCTTGGCAGAAGATGCTCAGCTTGATCCTGTTACGAACACAACCTTCATGTTGACATGGTTCCAGAGTGGCTTCCACAACGTGTTCGGGATGCCAAAAATAGGACAGAATTCCAAAGGCAACAAAACACAATGCCACCAGCAAATATAGGAATACCAGCCAAGATATCCCTGTGAGAGTCGAGATACCAGGACTTTGGGGATTGTAATACACCGCGACACGCTGACCAATCTGAAACCTGTTATTCAAGCTGATCTCAGCTTGCCGCCGGCTGATCTCCGTTGTGACCACGGTGTCGGTGCCTGCATACTGCGCTCCTGATACCGCGTATCGGTAGGATAATTCGTAACACCAAGCCGTCTTTGTACCAAATCGCCTTGGAAGTTCCTTCGTAACCACAGATGCGGAGTAGACCCTTCCTGGCACGGTCGGTCAAGACAACATTTTCACTTGTTCGGACAATTCCGGCAATTGAATCAAAACTCCAACAAGTCCGATAGGAATCAAGAGAGCAGCAAGGATCGCTCCGCGTCTGCCTCGCTCGACTGCTCTCCATGCCGCTCCAAGCAAGCTCGGCCAGATCGCCACCACCAGCCCTGCAAATGCCCCAATGGCGATCAAGAGCTTGTCAGCACCAGCGACGTATGGTCTCGCAGCAAGCGCGACCGCGAATCCGGTTGCACTACCAATGATCAAGCCTATCAGAGATAAGATAGTCGTTTTGATCAACTTTTCACTCACACCTTATAAAACTAGGCAGTTGGAATATTGCTGTCAGTGCCATAACCCCGGTCTCAAATGGTTGCCTATTGTACCTTGAATTTGTTCTCTCCTTAGAGATGCTTGCCGGTTACTGGGAGCTGGATTTCGAGCGACGGCGGGCGATGAAAGGCAACGGGGGCGCTATGCAACCGTCTTGTTCACAGCGTCGGTGGTCAGAACGACGGCCGGTTACGGAAGCGAGCAGATTCGGTGAGTGCTTGAATCCGGGATGTGTGATGGCGCGGAGTTGGCAACTACGCGCAGATCTTGTGTGCCACGCATGTTCAACAACTGGAGGTGAGAGTCCTCACACAACCTGACGGTGGTGAAGTGTAGCGAATGCGCAAGGGCGTAACCGCGAGGGAGCGTCTGAAGGAAGCGCTGAGCAAAGCTGTGACCTGACGGACAGAAACCGGATACGAGGCGGGCGCAA
>DATNRD010000290.1:0-11609 GCA_036703665.1 Candidatus Obscuribacterales bacterium | reverse complement strand
TGCGCCGTGCTATATCGCTCAAGCCAGAGTACGTCCCGGCCTACGTCGAGCTGTCATGGATCCTGGACAAGAGCGGCGACCTGCCCGGTGCTGAAGAAGCCCTGCGCAAGGCTCTCGTCCTTGATCCAGGCAATCGGGCTGCTGCCACCAGCCTGAAGGCGCTGGGCGCCAGGAAGCGGCAGACGGTGCCAATTGGCTCAACATCCGTAAGGGCGGATAGACCCCGCCCCTCCGGCGGCGACCAGGCCGCGGCGGCAGAGCAGCATATCAAGCAGGCCTGCGCCTTCTTTCAGGAGGGCCAGCTGGACAAGGCCAGGGATGAGCAGCTCAAGGCGCTTTCCAAAGACCCGGAAAACAGCCTGGCCTTGAGCAACCTCGGCGTCATCCTGGGCACTCAGGGAGATCTCGACGGGCAGATAGAGCAGGAGCGCCGGGCGATCGAGCTGGACCCCGGCAATGCCGCCGCCCATGCCAACCTCGCCTGGGCGCTAGCCCGCAAAGGAGACTGGAGCCGGGCTGCCGGCGAGTACAAACGGGCTACCGATCTGGACGCCAACCTGCTCGATGCGCAGGTCGGCCATGCCATAGCCGTTTTTCAACTGGGACGCTCGGAGGAAGGCATAAGCGCGCTGCGGAAGGCGGTTTCGTCGCACCCTGACTCGGTCCTGCCGCACATCGGCTTGGCTACGGTACTGGCCGCCCTCGGCGAGCTGGATGAGGCTCTTGCCGAGGTGAAGGAGGCGCTCCGCCTGGCACCGGACAACCTCGAGGCCAGGCAGCGTCTGGCTTCCCTTTATCTCCAGGCTGGCGACTGGTCCGGTGCAGCCCAGACCTATCGCGAGATCCTGCAAAGAGTTCCCGAGAATGCCGACGTGCATGTCGGTCTCGGACTGGCGCTGTTGAAGAGCGGCGATGCGGCTGCCGGTGTGGACGAGTTCCAACGAGCCATAGAGCTGGATGCAAAAAACGCCTCTGCCCATGCCGGACTCGGTCTGGCGCTGTCTGCGCTCGGCAAGCAGGACGAAGCCATAGATGAAGCCCAGCGGGCCATGGAGCTCGACCCCAAGCTGGAGCTGGCGCAAAGCATCTTCAACTCGCTCAGCCGACAGATGGACAGGCACTGAAAAAACCTTGCCTGCTCGCCTGGTTTTCCAGATCCCATCTGGAAGAAATGGATCTATATTGAAAGAGAATGCCCTGATGAACTGGGCGAAGCCCTCAGTCAGGCGTGGTGGCAGACCAGCATTCAGGCAGGCACAGACTCGCTGGGGCGCACGTTGTGTTTGGATATGCTCGCTACAAGGCGGCATTGTTAGTGGTTGCGGCAAGCAGCGCTTTTTCGGCTGCCTGGGCAGCCGACCCGCTGCAAGATGGGCTCAGGCTGTATGCGTCAGGGCGCTACAGGGATGCGGTCGTGGTCATGAGCCGGGCGGCGCTGGCTTATCCGGCCAGCCCGGTGGTGCACTATCACCTGGCCAATGCCCTCGTTAAAGCCGGGATGCATGAGCAGGCCATGCAGGAGTACCAGCTCTCCTATCGGCTGGACCCCTATAGCAGTGTGGCCGGCTACTGCCGCATGGCGCTCAAGGCCTACGGCGTGCCCGAGCCCGAGGCGAGTCAGGGCCACGCTCGCCTGCCAGTGCCGGCCGGATGGCGGAATGGCCCGGCCGGTGATGCCTTCGTGATAAGGGCCAAGACGACAATCCGCCGTCAGGCGGAATTCGAGAAGTCAAAGCACCGGTCCACCGGCGAGGCTCTGGCGGCGCTTGCCTTCAGGCACGCGGAAACAGACCTGCAGAAAATCAGGCAGGAGATGAACGAGCAGTTGCAGCGAGCACTCGAGCCGCCGGTGATGACGCTTCCAACCGGACGAGGGGTGATTTCCATTCAGATGCCGTTCAATCCTGAAATTGCTAAAGCCCGCGCCGACGCCATTCGCCGGGAAGCGCAGGAGCAGGAACGCCAGGTCCGTCAGTTTGCCGACATGCGGGCGAGTCAGTACAGGCGCTGGTCCAAAGAGCGCGAGTACGCTCTGGAGGAAGTGGTGGCCAATCTTGAGAGCCAGCTCGACGAGCCGGTCGGGCGCAGCGGTGTCAAACTGCAGCCAATTGGCACGGACCTTTATGTCCGCTATTACGGCTACCAGCGTTACTCGAAGGAGATGCCCGACACGCAGCCGGCTTCGGTGCGGATTGTCGGCGATCGTGCCTCCCAGGGCGTACTGGATCGCCCGTCCGAGCAGCCCCCCTTGAGGATCGAACGCCGGGTCAGGGGCAAGGTCCTCCGTTGACACTGCTTCAATTGCCCGGATATGATCCTGGTTAGTCTCGGTCCAGGACAGAGCTCAGTAAGTTTTGTCCTACAGCATCGAGTATCCGGGGTTCCGGCTCGAGACGATGACGTATACCTATGAACCTTGCGACGTTAAGCCAAGGGGTAGGAAACGATTAAGCGTCAAGGAGGTTCCCCACCTGGTTATCCAGGGTCAAAACTCGCAGCAGGTCCTTGGCTGAGACCCCTTTTCCAATGGTCAGAATATTCCTGCCCGATGCTGCCGCCACCAGGGAGCTGGGTGCTTTTCTAGGCAGAGCAGTGCAGGACAGAGCCGTGCTGGCGCTTGTCGGCCCGCTCGGTTCCGGCAAAACGACGCTGGTTCAGGGACTAGCGGCCGGGCTGGGGGTGACGGAGACGGTAAGCAGCCCCACCTTCACCATGCTCAACGAGTACCACTCAGGGCGGCTGCCGCTTTATCACCTCGACCTGTACCGGCTCGAGGAGGACGCGCGGAGCGGCTCGGACCCCGGCGGTTCGGCAAGGGCCCTTTTTCGGGCGGAGCTGGAGGAAATTCTCGACCAAAGCCAAGCCGTGGTGGTCGTCGAATGGGCCGAGCTAGGGAAAGACCTGCTGCCGCCCGACCACGTCGACGTGCAGCTTGCCTATGCAGACCTGGCGGAACCAGGCAGCGGGCGATACGCTGTTTTTACGGGTAGCGGCAGGGCATCTTCCAGCTTTGTCGGGCGAGTGGCCGGCTTTCCCGCCCCGGCCCAGGGCGAACGTTGAAACCGGCTTGCCAAGGTCGGAACATTACAGCACGCTTGATTTATTTATTTTAAGATTCGGGGCGCCGGTGTTCAGTGGCTCTCACCTGCTCTGGTTTGTGGATGGCAGGGCCGCCTGGGTGGTATTGTCAGGGGGGGTGGTTACCCCGTGATATACTCGCAACTCGTCCCGGTGCTTGACAGTTAAGCAAACCTGTGGGGAGCAGCCTGGCGGGCTCGGCGGGACGGGAAGCAGTCATAGTAATAGGAAGCGTCGGCAGTAACACTGGTGGCTCTGGCGCGCAAACGTGCAACTGGTAGCAACTTCAGATGGGCAAGTCACTCGTAATCGTTGAATCACCGGCTAAGGCCAAGACGATAAGCAAAATCCTGGGCAAAGACTTCCAGGTCAAGGCCAGCATCGGGCACATCAGGGATCTGCCCAAGAACAAGCTTGGGGTCAACGTCCGCAAGAACTTCGAACCGCAGTACGAAATCTTGCGGGAGAAGGAGCCAATCGTCAACGAGTTGAAGGAGGCTGCCGAGGAGGCCGACAAGGTCTACCTGGCGCCAGATCCTGACCGGGAGGGAGAAGCCATAGCCTGGCATCTGCAGGAGCTGCTCGACCTGCCCAAGAGTAAGATCCACCGTATCGAGTTCAACGAGATTACCCGCGAGGCTGTGCTGGCAGCAATGAAGCAGCCCCGCCAGATCGACCGGCGCCTGGTTGACGCTCAGCAGGCCAGGCGCGTGCTTGATCGCCTGGTCGGCTACAAGATAAGCCCCTTGCTCTGGCGCAAGGTGAACGGTCGTTCCGCCGGACGTGTTCAAAGCGTGGCGGTGCGCCTTATTTGCGAGCGGGAAGAAGAAATCGAGCGGTTCCAGCCCCAGGAATACTGGTCCATCAGGGCTGAGCTGGCCAAGCCCCACTCCAGGCAGTCCTTCACGGCGGCGCTGGTCAAGTACGACGGCAGGCGTGTCATTCCCGCGACCGAGAAACTCACGCCCGGCTCGTTCGTGATCGACAGCGAGCAACGGGCAAGCGAGATTGTCCGAGCCGTGCAGGGTCAGCCGTTTGTCGTAAGCTCGGTGAACGAGAGGGTCGCGCAAAAGCAGCCGGTTCCCCCGTTCATCACCTCCACCATGCAGCGGGAAGCTGCACTGCAACTGGGATTTCCGGTAAAGAAGACCATGCAGGTCGCGCAGACCCTTTACGAGGGCATTGATCTGGGGGCCGCCGGGGCGGCAGGCCTTATCACCTACATGCGCACCGACTCCACCAGAGTGGCGGCGCAGGCGCAGGAGGAGGCGCGCAACTTCATCATCGCCCGTTACGGCAAGGACTATTACCCGGAAAAGGCGCGGGTTTACGCGCGCAAGGCCAAGAGCGTCCAGGACGCCCATGAAGCCATCCGGCCGACCAGCGTGGAAAGAACGCCCGAGGCCGTCCGCCAGTACTTGAGCAACGATCAGTACAAGCTCTACAAACTCGTCTGGGAGCGTTTCGTGGCCAGCCAGATGGCGGCTGCCGAGCTTCTCACGACCACCGTCGAGCTGACGGCAGGCCAGGCCGTTTTCCGCGCCTCGGCTAGCGAAGTGAAGTTTCCCGGCTTCACCATTGTCTACAATCGCCCCCAGAATGGCGAGGCAGAGGGCGATGAGAAGGAAAACGGCGAAAGTACGGCCAGCCTGCCGCCGCTGTCCGAGGGCGAAGAAGTCAAGCTGAGGGAGCTCACGCCCAGGCAGCACTTCACGCAGCCGCCGCCGCGGTACAACGAAGCGAGTCTGGTGAAAACGCTCGAGGAGCTGGGCATCGGGCGCCCATCAACTTATGCCACGACCATCGCGACCATCATCGACCGGAAGTACGTGGAGAAGCAGGGCAAACAACTCGCTCCCACGAAGCTGGGCAAAGCAGTCAATCTCCTGCTCGTCGAGCACTTTAGCAACATCGTGGACGTTGGCTTTACAGCCGAGATGGAAACAAAGCTCGACCAGATCGAGGAGGACAAGGTCGAGTGGCATGGCATGCTCAAGGATTTTTACGAGCCCTTTGGCGCGACCTTGAAGAAAGCCAAAGAGAACATGGACAAGGTCGTCATCCTCTCGGAGCACAAATGCCCGGAGTGCGGCAAGCCCATGGCGGTCCGCTCGTCCCGTTACGGACAGTTTCTCGGATGTTCGGGGTGGCCGGATTGCAAGACGACCATTGCGCTGACCAAGGAAGGCACGCCGGTGCCTCCCGACAGACCCAGCGATGAGCTGTGCAAGGACTGTGGTGGACCGATGGTGATTCGCTACGGCAGGTACGGCGACTACCTGGCCTGTACTAGCGAGAGCTGCCAGGCGCAGCGCCCGATCGTCAAGTCGACGGGCGTAGCCTGCCCGCGTGAAGACTGTGGCGGCGAGATTATCGAGAAGAAATCCCGGCGCGGCAAGGTTTTTTACGGATGCAGCCACTACAGGCAGAAAAAGTGCACAACTGCTTTCTGGTATCCTCCGGTCGTCTCCGGCGGACCGGCGGGAGGCAACACCTGCCCCAAATGTTCCAGCCTGCTTGTGTACAAGACCCTCAAGCGTGGCGACCAGATTGCCTGCTCCGCTAAAGAATGCGATTTCACGCAGGCTGCCACTGGAAACGAACAACATCCTTAAGGTTGACGATCCTCTCCTCATCCGGCAATCGCTTGCTTGCCGAGACCGAGCTCGCAGACGAACATTTCCTTTGGACCAGACCAGGATTCTTGGGCCCGATAGCCCGTGGCGGGGGCGCGTGGCTGCCTCAAAATGACAGCACGGGCGTGTGCGGCACCGGCGGGCTGAACTAGCGGACCGAGCCGCTGGCAGCAAGCCAGGCTTGTGAATATGATTAAGGTGCGTCTTGCCAAGCGGGAAGCCTTGCCCCGTCGGTCCAAATCCCGCTTTTGGTGGTATAGAATGAGATCAACTTAAATAACTTACGGAGGCCCCGCCGCAATGTTTGAGAGGTTCACGGAAAAAGCCATCAAAGTAATCATGCTGGCCCAGGAGGAAGCAAGGCGCCTGGGGCACAACTTTGTCGGAACCGAGCAGATCCTTCTCGGGCTGATTGGCGAAGGCACTGGCATTGCCGCCAAGACCTTGAAGTCGATGGGCGTTAACTTGAAGGACGCAAGAGTCGAGGTCGAGAAAATTATCGGCCGGGGCTCGGGATTTGTGGCGGTGGAGATTCCGTTTACTCCCAGGGCAAAGCGTGTTCTGGAGTTGTCGTGGGATGAGGCCAGGCAGCTCGGGCACAACTACATCGGCACCGAGCACCTACTTCTCGGGCTCATAAGGGAAGGAGAAGGTGTAGCTGCGCGCGTTCTGGAGAATCTCGGCGTAGATCTCACAAAGGTGAGGAGTCATGTCATTCGCTTGCTAGGCGAAAGCGGAGCAGCTGCCACAGGAACCTCTACCACAACCGGAACCGGCCGCTCTAAAACACCGACCCTGGACGAGTTTGGATTGAACCTGACACAGGCCGCTCAGGAAGGGCGTCTGGATCCGGTCGTCGGGCGCGAGAAAGAGATCGAGCGCGTCATTCAAATACTGGGGCGCAGAACCAAGAACAATCCTGTTCTTATCGGCGAGCCCGGTGTCGGCAAGACGGCCATTGCCGAGGGGCTGGCCATCCGCATCGCCAACGGCGACGTGCCGGAGATTCTCTCCGACAAGAAAATCGTCATGCTGGACATCGGCTTGCTTGTTGCTGGCACCAAATATCGCGGCGAATTCGAAGAGCGCTTGAAGAAAATCATGGACGAAATCCGCGCTGCCGGCAACGTCATGCTGGTCATCGATGAGCTGCACACGTTAATCGGAGCCGGCGCGGCCGAAGGGGCGATCGATGCGGCCAACATCTTGAAACCGGCTCTGGCCCGCGGCGAACTGCAGTGCATCGGTGCCACCACCATGGACGAGTACCGCAAGCACATCGAGCGCGATGCGGCGCTCGAGCGCAGGTTCCAGCCGGTCATTATCGATCCGCCGTCCGTGGAAGAGACGATCGAAATACTGCGCGGGCTGCGCCCGAAGTACGAAGAGCACCACCGGCTGGTGATTTCGGATCAGGCGATTGATCAAGCAGCAAAGCTATCCGATCGCTACATCAGCGACCGCTACCTGCCCGACAAGGCTATCGACCTCATCGACGAGGCTGCTTCCCGCGTGCGCTTGAGAGCAAGCTCCTTGCCGCCGGAAGGCAAGGAAGTCGAGCGCGAGCTGCGTAAAGTTCGCCGGGACAAGGAAATGGCCATTCGCAATCAGGAGTTCGAAAAGGCCGCCTCGTTGCGCGAGCAGGAGACCAAGCTGTCTGAGAAAATCCGCGAGATTCAGGCGCAGTGGAAAGCCAAACAGGAAACAGAAAAGCCTGTTGTGACCGAGGAAGAGGTGGCGTATGTAGTCAGCTCCTGGACAGGCATTCCTCTGCTCAAGCTCACCGAGGGCGAGTCCGAGAAGCTTCTGCACATGGCGGACGTTTTGCACCAGCGTGTCGTGGGTCAGGATGACGCGGTGGAGGCGGTTTGCAAGGCTATCCGCAGGGCGCGCGTGGGCTTGAAAAATCCCATGCGGCCGATCGGCAGCTTCATATTCGCCGGGCCTACTGGCGTGGGCAAGACGGAGCTTGCCAAGGCGCTTGCCGGCTACTTCTTCGGTTCGGAGGAGGCGATGATTCGCATCGACATGTCGGAGTTCATGGAGCACCACACGACCTCCAAGCTGATCGGCTCTCCACCGGGGTATGTGGGCTACCAGGAGGGCGGGCAGCTGACTGAGGCGGTCCGGCGCAAGCCTTACAGCGTGGTGCTTTTCGATGAGATCGAGAAGGCCCATCCGGATGTATTCAACGTCCTGCTGCAAATTCTCGATGACGGGCGCCTGTCCGACAGCAAAGGACGCACGGTCGACTTCAAAAACACGATCATCATCATGACCTCCAACGTCGGCGCTCAGTTCATCGACAAGACGGCCTTGCAAGTCGGCTTCCAGCGCGCTGCTACGGAAGAAACCGAGCACGTGGAGCGCTACAAGAAGATCAAAGACCTGGTCATGGACGCGATGAAAAAGACGTTCCGTCCGGAATTTCTGAACCGTATCGACGAGATCATCGTGTTCCAGCAGCTCACCAGAGAAGAGATCAGGAAGATCGTCGATCTCATGTCTTCCGACCTGCAGAGCCGCATCAAGGCACAGGGGATGGAACTCGTCATCACCGACGAGTGCAAGGATTTCATCGCCAAGGATGGATACAACCCGACTTACGGCGCGCGACCCTTGCGGCGTTCCATCCAGAAGTACCTCGAGGATGCCCTGGCGGAACAGGTGCTTCTCGGCCGGTTCAAGGATGGTGACACCATCATGACCGCTCTCGACGGCGAGACCATCAAGTTCGAGAAGGCTACCAAGAAAGCCGCCGCCAAGGCCGAAAAATCAGACAAACAGGCTGATGAGAAGCCCGGCGAGGAGAAAGCGTCCGCGACAAAGGGCTGACGAGCGGGCGCTAGCGTATGAAATCGGCAGCGATCGAGCTCAAATGGACGACTGAGGTTGTTCGTGCTTTCTCCTGGCTGGAAAAGGTTGTAAACGATCAGCCAATTCTGGTGATCGCGTATTTCGTGATTGGCGTCTTCGTATCGCTGGTCCCCGGAGCGTTTCTCTTTGCTTTTCTGGCACAAATGGTGATGTTCCAGGCGATTGCCTGCGACACGATAAGGAAGGCCTGGGACGGACTGAAGGATCCGGAATCAGCGGCCGGGGAGCCGTCCTACCGCACTGGCTTACCGCTGCTCAGCCTGGTGTTTCTTCATGCCGTTTATCTCGGGGTCTTGCTTATTGCCGCTGTCGCCCTCATTCTCCCGGCTGTGTGGTGGGCAGTAAAGTCGAGCCTGGCAATAGTTTTTGTCTGTCTCGAGGATTTCGGCGCGCTGGAGGCCTTGAAGCTCAGCCACCGGTTGACGCAAGAACGCTTCTGGCTGGCTGCCTGCTATCTCATCCCTGTCAACCTGGCGGTGGCGCTGCCGGTGATCGTGCTCTTGCTGGGATTGGACCACGGGTTGACAATCCTGAGTGAGCAGGCGCTGGACTGGCCGATCCAGCTGGCCGGCCGGACCGTCGGGTCGCTGCTCAAGACGGTTTTCATTTTCATGGGGCAGCTCGTTCTGATTGCCTGCCTGGTGCCGCTCTACGCTCACCTGAAGGCGCTCGACGCCGAAGAGACCGGTGAAATGCCTGCCCAGACCTCATGAGGCCTTTGCATGTTCGGCGGATGCGACACTGCACCTGGGGGCGCGGGCATCTTGCCCGCTCCGGCCTCATGAGGCCTTTGCATGTTCGGCGGATGCGACCGCGGATTGCGCGGCTGGTTCCTTCCTCACCGTGAGCACATGGCTGTAGGCGAATTTGTGCCAATGGATCATGTACCCCAGGTAGCGGACCGCCCAGTTCAATGCCCGGGGATTGATATTCATGGTGCCGGCGATGATTTCCCGGAAGAACTTTCTGTACTGGGGATGCCGGTGAAATGCATAGAAAGAGACTATCTTGAGAAAAGCCCTCCAGTTCCTCAGCGTTTGCCGCGGGCGATCCATGGAAAAGTCATGGTGGCGCATATGGTGCAACATCGTGAAGTAGCGTTCTTTAAAGGCGTCGAAGGAATAGAGTTTCTGAATGAGCCAGGTGAAGCCGTCGAGCAACTGCTCATATGTCATGTTCATCGGTTGAATGAAGGTCGAGAAGCCGTCGTCATACTCGACTAATCGCCCGTCGCGTTTCATCCTCTCCCAGAGAGGCGTCTTCGGAGTTGCTTCCAGCACGCTAAGTTGAACGTAAGTTATGCCGGTTTCCTGAAGGAATCTGTACTGCTCCTCGAAAATGTCCAGATCGTCATGGTCCGAGCCGACAATCATGCCGGCTGAAACTTGAAGCCCGTAGGACTGAACCGTGCGGATGGCCTCCACCAGATCGCCGGTGTGAACGTTTTGAATCTTGTGCATCTCCTCGAGCGAGGACTTGCGCGGGCTCTCGATGCCGATGAAGATGCCAGCGAAGTTGGCGTCGCGCAGAAGCTCGAGGAGCTCTTTGTCTCTGGCTGTGTCTATGCTGGCCTGGGTGTAGAAATAGAGCGGATTGCGGCGTCGTGAATTCCAGACGACCAGTTCTCGGAGCAAATCCTTGACATACGGGCGATTGCCGACGAAGTTGTCGTCGGAGAAAAAGACGTGCTCCTGTCCGGCGTTCGCCCACAGTTCGATCTCGCGAATCACATGGTCTATGGGTTTGGTGCGCACCTTGCGCCCGTACAAGACGATGATTTCGCAAAACTCGCAGGTGAACGGGCAGCCCCGCGAGGTCTGCACCTGCCCGGAGCCGTAATCATGAACGTTTATGAGATCGATTCTCGGCAATGGAGGGTTGGAAAGTTCGATCTTCTCTTGCTCAACGTAATGGTCCTTCCAGCAACCGTTTTCATAGTCGCGCAAAAACTGGGGCCAGGTGCGCTCTCCCTCTCCCTCAAAGAGCACGTCGCACAGCGGGCGGCAAAGATCCGGGCACAGGTTGGCCACGGGACCGCCTATGCACACCAGCTTTCCCTGGCCGCGGAAATAACTAGCCAGCTCGGCCATGCGCTGAACGTGGACCTCGTGGAGCAGTGTGCCGCTGATGCCGACTATGTCGGCATCGGTAGGATACGCCGCCGGTCGCACATTGGCGTCGCGAATCTCGACATCGTAATCGCCCGAGATTGCCCCTGCCAGCGTGAGAATGCCAAGCGGTGGATTGGCGTAACGTATGCCTGCATACGGGGCCAGGTACTCCAGCCCTGAAAAGGACGGGGCATGTTTGGGGTGGACGAACAGGACTTTCGGTTTGCCACGAGAGGAAGCGTCGGCCGACGGCGCCCGCCGATCGCTTGCTTGGCTGCCTGGCTCGTGTTTGTCGCCAAATAGATTGAACGGTCGCATGGCTGCTGAGAGCGATGAAGCCGGGAGGATGCCCGGAATGAAGGCAAGTTGTCTGTCCAACGAGTCCGGGTTACCGAGGTGGAGGAAGATTAGCGGCGCCTAAGCGATTCTATCAGAGGCTGCCTGATCGGGCGGCAAACGCCCGGCGCTATGAGCGCTTCCTCAATTATTCCCCCAGGAATAGCCAACGAAACCGAGCATCGAGCTGGCGCCGGGTGGCATGCCAATCGTCCGGGCGCATCGTGACCTTGTGCCGGTGCGACCGGCATGGAGTTGAATCGAAGTGACCCTGACCGTACTAGCAGGAAAAGCCGTACGGCAGCCGGGCTGCAGAAGTGATTGAATGAACATTGGAGCCTATTGCACCGCTTCCAGTCTGCCGATTTTGGCTCGGTGGGCGCGATAAGTTGGAGTCGAGTTTGCATGTTAACTGGGATACTGTAGACGAGACCTGCAGAAGACGGCAATAAATGATGGGGCACTGGGAGTATCTTCGGTGTTGGGTAATGGTGGGTAGATGGTGGAATCGAAATTGTCTTCAGAAAGAGCATTGCTGTTAGCCCTTTCGCGCGTTGTGCAGGAGCGGCGG